>NZ_JBFSUL010000024.1:0-70750 GCF_041467395.1 Vibrio sp. 10N.247.310.98
GCTGATCAGATCGTAGGTTCTTGATTTAGTTCCATTGAATTACGCAACAAAGCCTTTTAGCATCCAAAGTGGTCTCAGATATTGTTCCATTCACGAGTGAATACATACAGAGCCTATTAGACAATCACTCGTAATTACCGCCTAAGCTCTTGTATCCTTAGCTCTAATCAAATAGAAATATAAAGGCCTTTGGCTATTTGGATGGCACACTTTCATATTGACACTCAAATTGGAAACTGAACTCGATAAATAATAAAAACCCATTAAATCAAATGCTTAAAATTGGCACATAACTTGTAACTGTATCTGTACCTTCCATCACAAGGATGTAGATATGAGAATTACAACGTTAAGTTTGCTATTAAGTGCCCCTCTAGTCGCCAACGCAGCGCCATTCGATACCTGCCCTAGTCAAGCATACCTCTTTCAGTCGAAACCCGTTGAAGTTTGGGGGGTAAACCTTGTAACAGGTTCAACCACTCTGTTGGAAGACGATACGGGTATGAATGCCAATATCAATGGTGTCGGTTTCGACTTTCAAGACAGATATATTTATGGCTATGACACCACCAACAAACGTTTAGTGCGTCTTGGTCAAGACTTCCAAGCAGAAGTTATCAATACCAGTGGCTTACCAACCGATCACACTTTCTATGTCGGCGACGTCTATGACCATGTTTACTACTTGTATCGTACAGGTAAGGGACTATTTACTGTTGACCTCTCTCCTTTAGACTCTGATCCGAATGCGACCGTCACGGTCAACAAAATCGCTGGTAGTCCAGCAACTGTGAGGTTGACCGACTTTGCCTTCCACCCAAGTGATGGCTCTTTATATGGTATCGATAATAACTCGGGTGGCTTGTACCAATTCAACCCAACCACAGGCGCAGAAACCTACATTGGTGACACCGGAGAAACAGGGACATTCGGCGCAGGTTATTTCGATGTAAACGGCTACTACTACGTATCTCGAAATCAAGACGGTAAGATCTACCGTATCAACCTGTCCCCAGATAACGCTGCAAACATCGCTGCAGGTGTCGTTCCTGCTGTAGAGTTCGTATCGAATGGCCCTTCTTCGAATCAAAATGATGGTGCTCGCTGTGCGAATGCGCCTGTCGTAGATGAAGATTCCAAGATCGACTTCGGTGACGCTCCAGATACCTATCTAACGTTATTAGCAAGTAACGGTCCTCGACATGAACTAGATGGCGTGACTTGGTTAGGTACAGACGCGCCCGACGCCGATCTTGACGGCTACGTAACACCGCAATCGGATGAAAGTGTGGGTATTGATGATGAGTGGGCGAACGGTGGTATCGGTTTTGTAACCGCACTTGAAGCTGGTCTTGATTCAAAAGTGGTGATTGAGGCTTCAACAACCGGTTACCTTTCGGCTTGGATAGATTGGAACCAAGATGGCAGTTTCGATGGCGCCAACGAGCAAGTATTTACCGATTACCTGTTAGATGCGGGTGAAAACGATCTGTTCCTAAATGTCGATATCAACGCTCTGACCGGTACGACGTGGGCTCGCTTTAGATTCAGTCAACAAACCAACCTAAGTTACTTTGGCGGTTCAACCTCTGGTGAGGTGGTCGATATTCAAGTCGATGTTCTTAACGATGGTGCCACCGCTCGTTACTTCCCAAGTGCTTCTGGCTACGCAACGCTCGCGTACGAAGATAACTGGCCATATAAAGCAGATTACGACATGAACGATGCTGTTCTTATGTATCGCATTACTGAGATCCTTAAAGATGGAAAAGTCGTTAAGTCCACTATCGACGGCCGCCTAGCTGCTGTCGGGGCAACGTACAGAAATGGTTTTGCTGTTCGACTTCCTAACCTCGACCCGAGCTTGGTGAGTAGTGGTAGCTCTTACATGAAACACAACGGCGTATTCACTGACCTTGACCTAGAAGATGGACGTAGCGAAGCAATCTTTGTTATCGCCAATGACCTGACAGAAAAAATCAGCACTGGCTGTACCTTCTACCGCACCAGTAATAGATGTAAAGAAGATGAGCAGTTCTCGTTCCAAATTGGTATTACTTTAGCCGGTGACGGTGTGAGTACTGGCAGCTGGACCGATATGCCTTACGACCCGTTCATCTTCGCAACGCCTGGGTATTATCATGGTGAAAACCTACCTCTACATCCAGGACGCAGCTGGGAGGTTCACTTGCCAGACCAAGCTCCAACCGAAGCATTTGATACCACTAACCTCTTTGAAGCTGGTTTAGGCGTCGATGACAGTAATCCATCAACAGGTAAATACTTCAAAACAGTAGAAAACCACCCTTGGGCACTAATAGTGACTTCGGATGACGAATGGGAGTGGCCTTTAGAGTACGTCGATATTGTTACCGCTTACCCAGGGTTTAAAGAATACGCAGAATCCGGCGGTGAAACGAACCAAACATGGTACCAATCACCTGCAGACAACCAACGTTACGAACCATAAGGAGAGACGTTATGACTATTCACACTAAACAATATCGAGACAATCATTGCGTTGATTCAAGTCGCAATCTCTTTGAGGAAAAACGTATGTCTGTACAAAGCACTTGGAACATCAAGAAGTCACTAGCCGTTATTTTAGCTGCAGCGCCATTAGTATTAGCCGGCTGTGGAGGCGGCGGCGGGGGCGGAAGTACATCTACGGCATCACCATCTACACCCTCGACACCTGCAACTCCGTCGAATCCGGTAACAGCAACGACTCCGGTAACAGCAACGCCTTCGCCGTCTCCCGCGACAAGTGCGGTAGCAGCCCAGAGCTATACGATGAGTGATTTGGTGGTACCTGATGGATTTGACTACAACTCTGTTGAACAGTTTGATCTCAACATTGACATCAGCAGCATTTCGACAGACCGTTCTTTTGTGACCGTTTATAGCCGCTTTAGTACAAGAGATGACTCAACCTTGAAGCCGGATTACTCCAGCAAGGTCATTGCGGGCCCACTAGATAACGGTGTGTTCGCCTCCAACTTTGCAGCACCAGTAAACCATGACGCACTCTTGATAGAGATTTGGTTTTACGATGGTCAACCTCCATTACAACAAGTGGTTTCTAGCGGCGACTCTCAGATTGTCTGGCAGTAAATTGTTTAACAGCAGGTAACTTGTCGTTAGCGAGATCTCTGACGAAACAGAGTCAAAATGGATTGTTTGTAAGTAGGAAGTGAGCAGAAATGCTCACTTTTTTATTTTCGTCGAAGAGCAGTTAATTCAGCTTTCTTAGCGAGTAGCATTCACTTTACCACCAACCTCACTTATATTTTCAACATAACCTTCAAAGACTTACTCTCATGAAACAGTTAAAAATAGGTCTATTTATCTTAATGTGTGGCGTAGGCGTGTTAGTTGCCCTTGCCTATTTCCCGCTAACATCAGAGACGGGGCAACGTATTCAAGCCAAAGTAATTTCGAACACGCTTACTCAATCCTTAGATGGGCACAGGCGTTATCTGACGGTTCAGACAAAAGATAATGACGTATTTCGGCTCTCTATTGCTCCTACCACAGACTGCCCTATTGATTCTGTGGTCGCGCTTGATACATTAAACAATCAAATAACCGGACAAAGCAGTTATCAGTTCATCCACTGTCGAGCTGCACAGTAGCCATCGATGCAACAACGGTATTCGTAAAGCAACTGTATTCGCAAAAGCAACAGTAATCGCTCTACCACTGTATTCGCTAAAACAGTAAGAATCGCTAAAACAACAAGAATGGATATAACAATAATGAATCAGCCACTCATTTCACCACAACAACTTCAACAACGTTTGCTAGCAGAAGACAATATCATCATCCTCGACGCCAGCATCGAGTTTCAAATTCCAAGCGAGTCAGAAAAGATCAAAGGACAAATGATTCCTGGTGCTATTCGTTTTGACTACGACAAAGACTTTTGTAACAAGCACACTCTGCTTCCTCACATGTTTCCGAGCGAAAAACACTTCAACACTCGCACAAAAGAAATTGGCATCAATCAAGACAGTACGATTGTGGTTTACGATAACTCCGGAACCTTCGCTTCTCCTCGTGCGTGGTGGATGTTTATGGCAATGGGACACAACGACGTATTCATCTTAGATGGCGGTTTGCCAGCTTGGATCGAAGCCGGTTACGCGACCGAGACTGACTATCGCACCGAAGTAAAAGCGGGCAATTTTGAAGGCCATATTCAAGACAACTACTTTGTCAGTGCTCAGCAGATTGAAGGTTACTCAACTGACAAGAGCGCAAACATTGTAGATGCTCGTTCTCAAGCTCGTTTCGATTCAGAAGTTCCTGAACCACGTGAAGGCTTGCGTAGTGGCCATATACCGAATTCTATTTGCCTACCATTTGCCCAAGTACTCAAAAACGGCAAGTTAAAGTCCCAAGAAGAGCTTATTGATATCTTTTCAACGCTAGAATTAACGCCTTCTCAACCTATGTTCTTTAGCTGTGGCTCTGGCGTAACAGCTTGCATCATATTATTAGCCGCTAAACTCGCTGGCTATAACGGTGAAATGGGTGTTTACGATGGTTCATGGACGGAATGGGGTGCTAACGACAAACTCCCTATCGCCGTGACTAAAAAGTAATTCAACTTCGCTTAATGCAACTATTAGAATATACTGCGCATGCATAAAGAGCTTACTGATAATGATGGCCCCACGTCTCATGAAGTAAGCCTCTATGTCGCAGTCAACGCTATGTTCATTTGAGACCAAGACTCGATTCACGCCGTTTGATTTGTAACCCACATCAACTTGCTAACCATAATTCGTGATTAATCATAAACTAATCGTTATCGACGTTATGAATACTAATTTTTCACTCAAGAATCTCTGCTCGTAGTCGTTACACTATTTAATCATTAATACTTTCATCATTGATGTTTGTATTTTTCGTTGCATGAATCGCGCTGACAACCCAATAGTTTGTCACTTGCAGTCTGTTAAAAGTAGTAACCAACAAAGGCATCTCATGGCTCTATTTAAGCAAAATATCTGGTCGCTGTACGCGTTTGTCGTACTACTGACCCTGATACTTTTCGCCGCGTTGGGAATAACAAACTGGAAAGCAAACAGAGACGACTTCATAGAGCAGCAACACATTCAGGTTGAGCTTTTTTCTAGCTCCGTCAACTCGCTGCTGACCAGTCAAGAAGCCTTGTTAGAAGTGGTTGGCCATCAACTGGCTCAACAGTCTGATTTCACACGTACTGCATCTATCCAGATTAGGCCAATATTAGACAAGCTACTTGAGACCCACCCTGCGATAGCAGCGTTTGGCTTGTTGAACACCGACGGTGATTACCTCTCGATTAGCTCAAATCTCGAACTTGCGAA
Organism: Vibrio sp. 10N.247.310.98; assembly: GCF_041467395.1. Lineage (NCBI taxonomy): Bacteria > Pseudomonadati > Pseudomonadota > Gammaproteobacteria > Vibrionales > Vibrionaceae > Vibrio > Vibrio sp. 10N.247.310.98. Next base: position 5,358 of record NZ_JBFSUL010000024.1, read on the forward strand.
TCAAAGGAACTTGCTGCAATACGCGCCAACCAGAGGCTCCTTCCTAGACGCCCTATCAAGCAGTAGCATGGTGCTTGGCCGTACCTATTTTCAAGATTCGTTGAATAGCTTAGTCATCCCGCTGAGAAAATCCATTTCAATCGATGGCAAGAAAACCGATGCAGTAATGACCGCAGGGCTACGATTAGACGCAACGATCGTATTTGAAAATAATGCTCACGCCGGAAGTTTCAATACACTAAGCCTGATCAGAAAAGACAGCTATCGCCAGTTTTATTCAAGTGATATTGAATCTGAGAGTGCCTATTCCTCTCCAGTCGGCAAAGATGTCATACAGCGTATTGCAAGTATCTTTACCGACCACTTCGGAATTAGCGTACAAGAAGCGATGAATGGGCAAGAAACCTATTCTTTTGTCGTCGACGATGAAGAGTACCACTCTTTGATGAGCGCGAAATACATCCCAAACTATAAATTATGGGTGGTAGGACGTACGGATCTAACTCACGTCGATAGTATATTCATACAAGAGTTCAGTATTCTTTTCGTTGCCTTTATTTTTCTTCAGTTTGGTTTCTACTTTTTGGTTAAGTCGATTGCCAAGAATGAACAACGGACTCGTAGCCAACTCATTTATCAGGCGAACCATGACCCTTTAACCTCTCTGCCAAACCGTTTGTACATGCGTAGAAACATTGGTAAATGGATTGACGATGAGTCAGAGCCGTTTTCGCTGTTGTTTATCGATATCGATAACTTTAAATGCGTCAATGATACCCACGGGCATGACTTTGGAGATAAGGTTCTCAAACAGATCGCTTTGCGTTTGATGAGGTTCCGATCTCGCCTCAACCTATTGGTACGTGAATCCAGTGATGAGTTTTTGTTCTTGACGCCCTTGTCGAATGAAGCTGAAATTAAACGACTCGCCAAGCGCATTATTGAAGTGCTTTCTCAACCTTATGAAGTTGAAAGCGCTCAGTTTTTGTTAGGTTGCAGCATCGGCGTAGCGCGTTTCCCAGAACACGGAAAAGATCTGGATAGCCTGTTACGTTCTGCCGATATTTCAATGTACAAAGCGAAACAGCAGCAAAACTCGTACAGTATTTTCACAACGGAAATGCAAGATGCTCATCTCTACAAAATGAAAGTAGAACAAAGGCTACGCATCGCTATCGAGAAACAAACGCTGTTCATGGTTTTCCAACCGCTGGTTCGTGCAAATGAAAGTATTCATGGTGTAGAAGCACTCGTGCGCTGGATTGATGAGGAATTGGGTTTTGTTCCGCCAGATGTCTTTATACCGATAGCAGAGAACACGGGTTTAATGCAAAAACTGGGGACTTTTATTATTGAGTCCAGCATTATGCAGATCGCCCACTTGCACCTAACAACAGAACAAAAAATCGGGCTGTCGATCAACATATCAGTGCGTCAGTTTTCTCATCAATCCTTCTCTGAGCACTTGTTCGCGACACTAGAAAAGTATCAACTCTCTCCTAGCTGTGTAACGCTAGAAATTACCGAGAGCTTGTTCATTGAAGATGTGACTTTGGTGAAACCGACTTTTGAAGCCCTCAAAGAGAAGAATATAAAGATCTCTTTAGATGATTTCGGGACAGGTTATTCATCACTAAGTATGTTGAAAGCACTGCCTATCGATGAACTTAAAATCGATAAGAGCTTTATTGAGAACATTGCTGTCGATCAGCAGTCACTCACCATGGTGCAAAACATCATCGCAATCGGTAAGAACTTCGGCATGGTGGTATTAGCAGAAGGCGTAGAATCAAACGAACACTTCGCAATTCTAAAGGCATGTGGATGTGACTTAATGCAAGGCTATTACTTCTCTCGCCCTATTCCTTATGATGAGCTGGCTACTCACCTAAACAAGAAAGTGACCGAGCACGCGGAATGTTCTGTTTAAGAACGTGAGTTAAATAGACGAGCTAAATAAGGTAGGCGGCTAAACACCTACCTTATTTTCTAGGTATTTTCTGTTCAGTTATTTATTCATTTCACTTTTTATTCATTTCACTATGCATAACATCGATCAACTGCCCGGAAGGATCTCCTGATAATTCCCAAGTAAAAATGCCGCCTAGGTCTGATTTCTTCGCCCATTCTGCCTTTGCTTTAATAGAACGCTGATCTTCAAAAGATATGAATACTTTTTTATCTGGGTTCCACAAATAAGGTGCTTGAGCTTGCTCATCATACTTATACTCATAACCTTGTTTACTGCTGTAGTTATTCATAAGATCCCAAAACATGAAGTAACCGTTTTCACCGGTACCAAACTGCGCCCCTTGTTCAGAAACTAGGTCACCTTTAGGCAGCTCTCCAGCAAAGTCTTTTGTCCCTTGCCAACCTCGACCATAAAAAGCCGCCCCGATCACGAGCTTCTCGCTAGGAATACCTTGCTCTATCATCTGATTAATGAAGACATTAGCTCCCATTCCCCACCAACTACGCTCGGTGGCATGTAAGTTTGTTGTGTGACCTGTTTGAGTTCCCCAGCCTCCGAGGAAGTCATACGTCATCGCAAACATGTTCGTCAAATATGGGCTAGCTGCGTTCCAGTCAACTTGAGCTGCCTTAGCACCAACACCGACAGCCGTTGAAAGCTCGTAATCTCTTTGAGTCGTCTTTGATAGAGCGTCCAAATCACTTCTGATTGTTTTTACTAAAAGAGTAAAAGCTTCACGCTCTAGCGCTTTTTGCTCATCCGTTAGTTTCGTCTCTGGGTTCCAAGGCGAAGTGGTTAAGCCGCCGCCTCCTGGGTATTCCCAATCAAGATCAATACCATCAAAGAAGTCGTATTTTTGGATCAATTCAACAGCAGTTTTTGAAAAGTGCGCAATGGCTTGAGGATCTTTCGCCATCGCATGGAAAGGTTCAGACATTGTCCACCCTCCAAATGAGGGCAAAATTTTGATATTTTGATTGTCGGCCTTCAGTTGAGCTAACTGGGCAAAGTGACCTTTATAGGCGACATCAACACCCACGTCTCCGAAATCGACTTCTAACGCAGCTTCTTTATCCACAATAATCGCGGTATATGGTTGTTTGTCTGCACATTGCTGCTGAATTTGTTTTTGGACGGGCTCACCAGCACCGCTATGAGGACCACACATGCTCAAGAAGGCGTAAATAATATGTGAGAGCTTGTCTGCAGGTATGTCGTCAACGGTATAAGGGTTGTCTTTATTCAGATATTGCCAATCCGCAAAATACCCTGCGACGACTTTATCATCGGCATGTGCCTCAGGTGTGAGCATACAAGCCGTGGTGATTAAGCTAAGCGCAATGACGGAATTAGATTTAAAGATAGAACTTGATTGGTCACTGTTGCTAGAAATAGCGCGTGTGATAAATGACAGTTTCATAATTATCTCCTTTAGTGTGGCTTAACATTAAAGAGTGATAATTCTTTCAACCGCTGAACAAATTCACTATTCGAGTCATGTCTAATAGTTATCCCCCTTATTGCACTGGTTTCATCAGGGGAATTTCCATGATTACTCAAATAGTGAATTCAACGAAGCTTAAGTATCTTACGATTCACTGCTGTTTGGTTTATTCACGCTAAGTTGTTCATCTAAGTTAAGTACCGTCAAAGCATTACTTACGCTGGTCGCTATCACATCGACCACACCGGTTCTTAGTGCGCCTAATAGAGCTAATGGCTTACTGTTCTCCGCTGCAATGGCAATGACTTCCGCTATTGGGCGAAATTCTTCCAAGGCCAAACCAATCACACGGTCACTCATTACTGTGTTTGCTGTTTTACCGTGAACATCGAAAAAGTCATAACCCGCAAAGTCACCGACGACACCTTGTAATAAACGAGATTGAACGACCTCACCTGCGGTAAACCAGCCTAAGTCGACCATATAGCTGTTTTCGCTCATATCACCGATACCGACCAAAGCGACATCGGCTTTTCGAGCGAGATCGAGGGTCTGCTTAACGGTGCTGTTTTCCATGAATGCGGTTTTTTGCGCTTTATTCTCGGCATAAGCGGGCGCGTATAAGGTTTCAGAAGATCCACCGTACTTTTTGGCTAACTGCCTGCATATATGGTCGGCATTAAACATACCGCCTCTTGGGTGAATACCGCCGATACCACACACGAATTTGCAGTCTCGTGGCGTAATGACGCCAGTGTGATGAGCAACAGACGATACGTTTCGCCCTTGTCCTACTGTCACTACCATGCCGTTTTTCAGTGTACTGGTAAGGTAGTTAGACACTAAACCAGCAACCTGTAATCGCTGCTTCTCTTCATTTGGTTGGTCTAGTGCCACAAGCGCACGCTTTACACCAAATCGTTCGATCAAACGTTGCTCGATCTTCGCGCTGAATACTGGGTGATATTTCACGGTGATCTCAACAATGCCCTCATCTCGGGCTTGCTTGAGCATTCGACCAACCTTTGCACGGGAGATAGAGTACTTTTTAGATATCTCTTCTTGCGTGGCACCATCTTGATAATAAGCAACCGCTACTTCAGTGAGGAGATCAGTGTTTTCTTCGGAAACATCTTGGATATTCTTACTCATATACCACTCAACCAATATTTAACAATTATTTTACCTGCTTGAAGAACAAATGTTCGATGCTTAAGCAAGTGATACACAAGTTTACACCCCAAACATATGTAACAGCAAGGTACATTTGCTCATAGTCATAACCATGGTTTTGTTGTTGATTAATTCACCTCACTTTGCTCGTTAAACGTTTGCTTGCATAGCCCATGATTACTAGAGCGAAATATATTTGACTGAAGTCACCATACAGTACTATTTACCGTTGACTTTGGGGCTAGATCGGATAAATATGGCTACATCATTTACTCATCGAGCGATCAAATGTTCTGTGCAAATGTTCGTTCGGAGAAAAATTTAAATTAATGTAAGTTTGGCTCACTGGTACAACCATTGAGAACTTCATTAGTTAGCTTGCAAATGCCCACACCTCTCCCATTAATGAGGTGTTATGCGATACATAGGATGATCAAAATGAGCAATAAATTAGAGCAACTTCGTAAACTAACAACTGTTGTAGCTGACACTGGCGATATCGAAGCTATCAGCAAGTACACTCCTGAAGATGCAACAACTAACCCATCTCTAATTCTTAAAGCCGCTCAAATTGCTGAGTACGCACCTCTAATCGATGCGTCTATCGAATACGCTAAAGCGCAAAGCGATGACAAAGCACAGCAAGTTCAAGACACTTGTGACATGCTAAACGTGAACATCGGTAAAGAAATCCTGAAAGTGGTACCTGGCCGTATCTCTACTGAAGTAGATGCTCGTCTTTCTTACGACATGGAAGGCAGCGTTGCTAAAGCTCGTCAACTTATCAAAATGTACAACGACGCTGGCATCACTAACGACCGCATCCTTATCAAACTGGCTTCTACTTGGGAAGGCATCCGTGCTGCTGAAATCCTAGAGAAAGAAGGCATCAACTGTAACCTAACGCTTCTATTCTCTTTCGCTCAAGCTCGTGCTTGTGCTGAAGCTGGCGTATTCCTAATCTCTCCTTTCGTAGGTCGCATCATGGACTGGTACAAAGCGAAAGAAGGTCGTGATTTCGAAGCTTCAGAAGATCCAGGCGTAATCTCTGTTTCAGATATCTACAACTACTACAAAGACCACGGTTACAAGACTGTTGTTATGGGCGCAAGCTTCCGTAACATCGGCGAGATCCTTGAACTTGCTGGTTGTGACCGTCTAACTATCGCACCTCAACTTCTAGCAGACCTAGAAGCAGCAGAAGGCGAAGTAGTAGAGAAGCTTATCGACTCTAACGGTACTAAAGAGCGTCCAGCAGCGATGACTCACGCTGAGTTCCTATGGGACCACAACCAAGATGCAATGGCTGTTGAGAAACTGGCTGAAGGCATCCGCAACTTCGCCGTTGACCAAGGCAAACTAGAAGACATGATCGCAGCTAAGCTGTAATCACTCTTACCAAATTCAAATAGGGGAACGTTCAGTTCCCCTACTTTTATCAATTTTGTTTTTCTTAATTTTTATTCGGAAGTTCTTATGAATCGCAAACATCTAGCTAACGCTATTCGTGCTCTAAGCATGGACGGCGTACAACAAGCAAACTCTGGTCACCCAGGCGCACCTATGGGTATGGCAGACATCGCTGAAGTACTTTGGCGCTCTCACCTAAACCATAACCCAGCAAACCCAGAGTGGGCTGACCGCGACCGTTTTATCCTGTCTAACGGCCACGGCTCAATGCTGATTTACTCTCTGCTTCACCTAGCAGGTTACGAGCTTTCAATTGAAGATCTTAAAAACTTCCGTCAACTGCATTCTAAGACTCCAGGTCACCCAGAGTACGGCTACGCACCAGGCATCGAAACAACGACTGGTCCTCTAGGTCAAGGCATTACTAACGCTGTTGGTATGGCTATGGCTGAGAAAGCGCTAGCTGCTCAGTTCAACAAAGAAGGCCACGACATCGTAGACCACTACACTTATGCATTCATGGGTGATGGCTGTCTGATGGAAGGTATTTCTCACGAAGCATGTTCTCTAGCAGGTACGCTTGGTCTTGGTAAGCTGGTTGCTTTCTGGGATGACAACGGTATCTCTATCGATGGCGAAGTTGAAGGTTGGTTCTCTGACGATACACCTAAGCGTTTCGAAGCTTACGGCTGGCATGTAATCCCAGCGGTAGATGGTCACGACTCTGATGCTATCAACGCAGCGATTGAAGCGGCTAAAGCAGACCCTCGCCCTACTCTAATCTGCACTAAAACAGTGATTGGCTTTGGTTCTCCAAACAAAGCAGGTACGCACGACTGTCACGGTGCACCATTAGGCGCTGATGAAATCGCAGCAACTCGTAAGCAACTAGGTTGGGAGCACGGTCCTTTTGAAATTCCGTCGGAAGTTTACTCAGAGTGGGATGCGAAAGAAGCAGGCGCAGCTAAGGAAGCAGCGTGGAACGAGAAACTTGCAGCTTATGAAGCAGCATACCCTGAGCTGGCAGCTGAATTCAAACGCCGCGTAAACGGTGACCTACCAGCTGAGTGGGAAGAGAAAGCATCGGCAATCATCGCTGATCTTCAAGCTAACCCAGCAAACATCGCATCACGTAAAGCATCTCAAAATGCTCTAGAAGCGTTCGGTGCTATGCTACCTGAATTCATGGGCGGCTCGGCTGACCTTGCGCCTTCTAACCTGACTATGTGGTCTGGTTCTAAGTCTCTTGAAGCAAACGACTTCTCTGGTAACTACATCCACTACGGTGTACGTGAATTCGGTATGACGGCTATCATGAACGGTATCGCTCTGCACGGTGGTTTCGTACCATACGGCGCAACGTTCCTAATGTTCATGGAATACGCTCGTAACGCTATGCGTATGGCTGCTCTGATGAAAGTTCAGAACATCCAAGTTTACACGCACGACTCTATCGGCTTAGGCGAAGATGGTCCTACTCACCAACCGGTTGAACAGATCGCTTCTCTACGTCTAACGCCAAACATGAGCACATGGCGTCCATGTGACCAAGTTGAGTCTGCTGTTGCTTGGAAACTAGCAATCGAGCGTAAAGATGGTCCTTCTGCACTTATCTTCTCTCGTCAAAACCTTGCACAACAAGATCGTGACGCTGAGCAAGTAGCAAACATCGCTAAGGGTGGTTACATCCTGAAAGATTGTGAAGGCAAGCCAGAGCTTATCCTTATCGCAACGGGTTCTGAAGTTGAGCTAGCGGTTAACGCTGCTGCTGAGCTAACGGCTGAAGGTAAGAAAGTACGCGTAGTTTCTATGCCTGCTACTGATGCGTTCGACAAACAAGACGCGCAGTACCGTGAGTCTGTACTTCCATCTGACGTAACGGCACGTATCGCTGTAGAAGCTGGCATCGCTGACTTCTGGTACAAGTACGTTGGTTTCGGTGGCAAGATCATCGGTATGACAACGTTCGGCGAGTCTGCACCTGCAGGTGAGCTATTCAAGATGTTCGGTTTCACTACTGAAAACGTAGTAAACACAGCGAAAGAGCTTCTAGCTTAATCTTGAATACATTGTCTCGCCCTTCAATGGGTTGATGCATACAGAAAGCCCCGCATGAAAATGCGGGGCTTTTTTTGTCTTTTCTCTCATTCGGATTAAATCTAACGGCTATTTTTCTTCGAAACGCTTTGCCAGTTGGTAGAACTCATTGACTCGTTCTTTTAGCTCTGTGGAGTGGTCTTTCACAGAATGCGTTGCCACTAAGTTTTGTTCTGCGGTCGAGGCGATAGACTGCATATGCAGATTGACTTCACTCGACAGCTCACGTTGCTTATGAGCAGAACTTTCAACAGACTGCATGAGTTCATTCATGGATTGCATTAGGTTTTCGACTTCCGACAAGCGCTCTGCACTCACCTTCGCAACATCACCACATGCGTCCGTTTGCTTACGGTTCGCCAGAATATCTTTTTGCCACCCTTCAATCGTCGTTAGCATGGTATCGATGCTCTCTTTGATCTGAACCGTAGCCTTTGAGGTTCGACCCGACAATGCACGGACTTCGTCGGCAACAACGGCAAAGCCTCGTCCTTGCTCGCCCGCTCTCGCCGCTTCAATCGCAGCGTTCAGGGCCAACAAGTTGGTTTGTTCGGCGATTCCACCAATCTCTTCCATTATCTTGCTTACGCTCTGCGCTTGATCGCTCAGTTGGTAAGTCGTTTGAGTCGCCTTTTCAGCCTGAGAAGCTAGGCTCTCTAAGTTTTGATGAGTTTGATTAATGCTTTCTTTAGCGCCAGCACAGGTTTGCAAAGTCACATCAACAATCTGGTGCGCTTCTTCTGTGCGAGAAGAGACCTCATTGGCGGTGACTTCAACCTCTTCAGTCGCCTCTCGTACTTGAAGAATGTCTTTTGTTTGTTGATCTAAGGCTTCTGATACTTCAAATGACGTCGCATTTAGGTTGTCAGCCAAATCTTGTAACGGCTTGGCTGAGTCTGTCATGCGACCTAATACGGTGTGGATTCTTGCAGACAATAGTTTTAAGTGAAAATCGGCAATAGAGAACTGACTATTACCTGAATAAACAAGACGACTAACACTATCGAATTTAGATTGCAGCTTTTTCAACTGCAGTGGAGTATCAATCAGCTCTTGTCGGAAAAGCAGTGCTAATGCTGAAACAGGAAGTAGGCTCAACAACCATTGTGATACTTGCCCTACTTCAATGAGATTTGAAATTAACGGCGCAGCCAAAGAGCCTAGCAACACGGCGTAACGAACACTGTCACTGATCTTTAATGACCATTGGCGACCCGACTTTTCAGCCTTCAAGAGGCCTTGGTAAGCCTTATCTGCAACTTGTATCCATTCATTCTTTGGCTTAACACGAACAGATTGGTAGCCACTCACCTTACCATTGTCGTAAATTGGAGTTACATAAGCATCGACCCAGTAAAACCCACCAGATTTGGTTTTGTTTTTTACGATGCCACGCCAAGCTTTACCTTGCTTTAGGTTAACCCACATATCAGCAAAAGCGGCTTTCGGCATATCGTTATGCCTTACGATATTGTGGTGTTGCCCTAGCAATTCTTGTTGGCTGTATTCCGCTATGCGACAAAAAGCATCATTACTGTACGTAATCACGCCTTTTAAATCAGTGGTAGAGACAAGTTGTTCGTTTTCGCTGAGAAGCGTTTCACGAGATTGAGTAGATGAGCTGACAGTCATTATATTAACTTAGGTTAATTATTATTTTAGGCGAGGAATATATACAATTATTAAAGTTATGACAAAATGTGAACGTCACATTTTGTGTAAATGCCTGCTATTTATACAAATATTAGCTAAGTACCTCACAAAGCTAATAACTTCACTATCTTCTCATGCCAACAGTCACGACTCATCTAAGTTTACGGCAGTGGTAAATTTCACGGTTCTCATTGAGACAGAGGTATGGAATTTACGAATATTCAGATCTTTGCGTAGTACTCGCTCCACAAAGTCTTCGTAGGCTTGAATGTCTTTGACCGTCACAATCAGCATGAAATCAAAGCTGCCTGATATCTGATAGCACTGCGTGACCTCTCTGCCTTTGAAATAGAATGGCGAAAGATTTGGTAAATATCCCCTCGATCACGCTCCATTTCCACGGACACAACCAAAGTCATCTTACTGCCGGTCAGTTCTGGATTAATGATGGACACACCACCGACAATCACGCCCTCTTCTCTCAGCCGTTTCATTCGCTTTAAGCAAGCAGGCGGTGACAACCCGACCAACTCTGCTATTGTTAAATTTCACGTCATTGAAACACTGAAAGTTACTCTCAATACTCTAATTATTGATATTTTGAGTAAAAATAATTTGAGCATGGGTATTTACTAATGACTCAGTTATTACATGCGTATTTTAAAACACCGATAATAAAAAATCATCTTATTAGTTAGAACCCAACGCCTTGTATAAAGCGCCCTCCAGAATAATAACCACGACCTAATCAATGTTATTAAACATCCAAACTATCAACTATTCATTCAACAAAACCCATTAAATAACTGACAATAGAATAAATAACACTCCTTATTTTATATTAACTCTAAATGTTGAAACCGGAACGAATAATTAATTGTAATAATTATCCATTTGATTGGTAAAATTTATAAATATATTTTGTTACATAATCAAAACTAATGGCTTGATATAAGAATGTCACACAAAACAATGGCTTTAATGGGTCTAATTTTTTCCTCACTGTCACAGGCTTCCACTATTGAGAACGACGAACTATTACTGAAGTCATTGATTAAACGAGGTGTTATCTGTTCAGGCTTAACCTATGAGGAAAATCAAGAAGCTTTGCGTATCTATCTCAACGCTAAAAAAGTGAAGAGCACCCCGTTTGATTCAAAAAATAGAAAAGAGACAACCAATACAAAAGAGATAGAAAGTAAAAAACATACAACAAACACACGTCAGTTAAATAAGGCACCACAAGAGTGTATTAGGCCAAACTCGGACAACAGATCTGAATAAGGCAAGTTGATACTGATATCGACATGGAAATACAAAAAGGAAATATAATGAAAATGATGAGAAAAACATTGTTGGCTTCAGCAATGCTTACTCTATTTAGCGTCAGTGGTTATGCAAAAACACCTATTGATTTAGGCGTAGTTAATGAAGACAAACTCATTGAAATGCTAGTTAGACAAGGCTTAGTCGACCAAGATGCAACCGATGCGGCAAAGCGCGATGCGCTTGACCGTTACTTAAAAAATAAGATCAATTCCGGTTTCAAAGGCGATGCTCAATTCGGTAAAAAAGCACTTGAACAACGAGCGAAAATACTCAAAGCCATTGAGAAAGGATCTGGCGTTAAAAAGGCCAGCGTCTTTGCTTTAGAAGTCGGCACTAAACGTACCGACAAAGTGCTCGCTCTGTTGGTCGATTTCCCTGATTTGAACTGGGATGACAACAAGTTGACCGAAGAGCACACGCAGATGCTCTATGAGAGCTACAATCCAGAGCATTATCAAGAGCTGTTGTTCTCAAATTCTGGCTACACAGGGCCCAACGGCGAGAACCTAATCTCGATGCGCCAATATTACCAAAGCGAGTCAGGTGACAGCTACAGCGTTGCAGGTCAAGCGGCAGGTTGGTATCGCGCCTCCAAGCCTGCGTCATTCTATGGTGGCAACTCCCCTACCACCGACAACGACCTAAACGCCCAAGAACTGGTTCGTGAAGCGCTGAATCAACTAGCTCAAGATCCGAGTATCAACCTTGCCGATTACGACATCGAAGATCGTTACGATTACGACGGTGACGGAAATTTCCGCGAACCCGATGGTGTGATTGACCACCTGATGGTGTTTCATGCATCGGTAGGCGAAGAAGCCGGTGGTGGCGTGTTAGGCCCTGATGCGATTTGGTCTCACCGATTCAACCTTGGTCGCACTCATGTACTGGAAGGTACTTCTAGCTCGCTTCCAGATCGATTTGGTGGCCAATACGCGGCGTTCGATTACACCATTCAACCGATTGATGCGGCTGCAGGTGTTTGTGCCCACGAATATGGCCATGATTTAGGCTTACCAGACGAGTATGACACGCAATACACAGGCAAAGGCGAACCGGTTTCTTACTGGTCAATCATGTCTTCGGGCAGTTGGGCTGGTCAAATTGGTGGTACACAACCAACGGCATTCAGCTCTTGGGCAAAACACTTCCTACAGAAATCGATTGGCGGACGTTGGGTTAACGATGATCAGCTCTCGATTGATGACCTAGAAGACAATCCACAAGTGTATACGCTGTTCCAAACAACGGATAACAGTCGTCCTAACATGATCAAAGTGGATCTTCCTGAAAAGCAGATTGAAAGTCTGAAACCCTTTGAGGGCGAGTATTCATTCCACTCTCAAAAAGGCGATGATCTGAAAAACAGTATGACTCGCAAGTTGATGATCCCAGCGGGTGATTCTGCACTGCTGTCTTTCAAAACTTGGTATGAGATTGAAAAAGACTACGACTTTGCGCGCGTGCTAATCAACGGACAAGCCATTGCAGGAAACATTACCTCAATGGACGATCCATACAACACGGACCTCGTTCCTGCTATTGGCGGCGAATCTGGCGGATGGGTCGACGCTGAGTTCGACGTTTCACAATGGGCAGGCCAAGAAGTGGAACTGTCTTTTGAATACATCACCGATGGCGGCTTAGCAATGGAAGGCTTCTATTTAGATAACCTTGCTGTTGTTGTCGATGGTGAAGTGACCTCAATAGACGATGGTGAAAGCAACTCCACCTTCGCCCTTAATGGTTACAAGCTGAGTAATGGATTCCATCAAGCGCAGCACTACTATCTATTGCAATGGCGCAGCCACATGGATGTTGATGAAGGCCTAGCGAACATCAAACGCATGGGACAACTGATGTCATTCGACCCTGGCTTGATCATTTGGTACGTCGACGAATCACTAACCGACAACTGGGTAGGTAAACACCCTGGTGAAGGTTGGTTAGGCGTGGTCGATGCAGACCAAAATGCCATGGTGTGGGCAAACTCTGGTGAAGCGGCTCAAACACGCTACCAAGTTCGAGACGCAGCGTTTTCACTCAAAGATCATACTCCAATGCGTCTTGTAAACAGCGACAACGATGTACTCGAAGATACCAGTTTGGTTGGCAATGCTAGCTTCTCGGATGACCAAGATTACACATCGCCTCAAGCACCAGATTCAGGACGCATCCTGACGGAGTTTGGTTTAGCGGTCGATATTGTGAATCAGAGTGATAACAACGAATACGGTGTGGTTCGCTTATCTAAAGTAAGCCAACACAACATCGTTCCTACTGCGAACTTCGAGCTTAATGTGACTGGTCTGACTGTTTCTGCAAACAACTTCAGCTCAGACCAAGACGGTGAGATCACCCATTACCTGTGGGACTTTGGGAACGGCACAACAAGTAACGAAGTGGCACCAACTTGGTCTTATGAACAGGCCGGTGAATACACGGTGAACTTGACTGTTGTCGACGACAAAGGCGCTACCGCTTCATTTAGCTCCGTAGTGAGTGTTGAATCTCCAAACGCCCTTCCAGAAGCGAGCGCGAAGTACATTCACTTGGGCCGCTGGGTAACCATGTGGTCTACAAGTTCAGACAGCGATGGTCGTATTGTTGATACCGAGTGGACACTTCCAAACGGAAAGGTGAAACGAGGTCGCACATTCACGTCAATCTTCCCTTCATATGGAAAGCACGAGGTGACACTGAAGATAATCGATGACCAAGGTGGGATTACCACTAAGACAATTTTGGTCGACCTGTAAATCATCGCTGGCTCTGTCATGCGTATTTACAACACAAGCTTAAGTACTGTTGTCACAGGATATAAGCCAAGACAGCAGTTTTAAGAAAACGTTATTATTTAAGCCATAAGAAAAAGTCCTACCTTATTGGTAGGGCTTTTTATTGGTCGCAGTTTGAGATACTAGGGTTTTAATCACAGTAACGAAGTTACTGAACCACCATTAGATGATCCATTACACAGGCTGCTTTTGAATACGCGATTTACGAGCACTGAATGCGAACAGCAAGATAACAGCTAACACGAATGGTAATACGTAGATATTGAGGTTCTGCCACCCTGCTGTCGATTCTAGCCAGCCAGAGAGCATCGCTGTAATCGTCACACAGCCAAAGACAATAAATTCATTAAACGCTTGTGCCTTAGCTTTATTCTGCGATTGGTAGGACTGACTAAACAAACCTGTTGCCGCGATAAACATAAAGTTCCAACCGACACCAAGCACAACTAGAGCCGCTCTGAAGTGCCAGATAGATTCGCCATGAATGTTAATCGCGATACAGACGACGAACAGAACCCCGCCTGCCAAGATCATCATTCTTGAGCCAAACTTCTCGATAAGTGAACCAGTAAAGAATGCAGGAACAAACATCCCCAATACGTGCCACTCAATGACGCCCGCTGCTTTGGTAAAGTCAAAGCCACAACCAATCATTGCCAATGGCGTTGCTGTCATCAGGATATTCATCACCGCATAAGCGACCATGGCAGCAAACACTGCGCCAATAAAGTTAGGCGCTTTTACTATCACACTGAGAGGATCGGATTTAGGTGCCTGACTATTAAAAGAGACTTTTGGAAACTGAATTGTTTGTAAGATGAGTAACGCAAGAATGTTCAATCCAATCAAAGAAGCAAAAGCACCAATGTACAAGCCATCTTGCGACCACTGTTGCGACATAATCGCCAAATTTGGTCCTAATACCGCGGCTAAAACGCCACCAGCCATCGAGATAGAGATCGCTCGGTGACGGGCATTTTCATCACACACCTCGATTGCAGCAAAACGATAAAGCGTGCCAAAACCTATGCCTATCCCAAGTAAGAACGTAGCGAAACAAAACAGATAGAAATTTTGCTGAGACAGTGCGTAGGTGGCAAGACTAGCTCCTGTAATGCCAACCACATTACCAATGCTAAATCCTCTCTTTCTCCCTAACTTGCCTGAAATTAAAGATGCTGGAATAGTGGCTGCCATTAGACCCAAAAACTGCAGTGCAACCGGCAAGGTGATCATGCTGACACTGGGTGCAATCTGCTTACCGATCAAACCAATCACAGAGATCAGTAATATGTTACCCGTCATCAACAAGGCCTGACACAGTGAAAGCAGCCAAACATTTCTATTCATCTTCGTTCCTAAATATGAGCACAGTTGGTCAATAGACCAAAAATTCAACAAAGTCGCAACACTTTGTTACTCATAGCAACTCTACAAAGCGACCAATAGACCAATATAAAGTGCTACCACCACATGACTTTGATTAGCGTTACTTAAGACGCTAGAGTTGAAATTATCATTACTTAAGATAATAATAATTTTCTGTTATTTATTGGCTTTGTTATTTATAGGCTTTAGTATTTGAAGGTGAGTATGATTAATCCACTTTGGCTCAATACGTTTAAGACTCTGGTTGAAGTTGGCCATTTCACCCAAACGGCAGAAAAGTTGTATATGACACAACCTGGAGTCAGCCAACACATCAAGAAGCTTGAACAAGCTTGTAATTGTGACCTGCTATCTCGAGAAAACAAGAGCTTCGAACTGACCGAACAGGGTCGGATTATGTATCGCTATGCGATCAAACTAGAGAAAGACCAAGAAGATCTTTTTGAGTCTCTGAGTTTTGATAACCCTTATGCTGGGCAATGTCACTTGTCTTGCTCTGGCTCACTCTCTTTGCGTCTGTATCCCAAGCTTCTTGAACTTCAACAGCAACACCAAGAGCTCAGCATTAACTTAGAAGCCGCTCCAAACAAAAAGATATTGAATGACCTAAGCGAAGGCACTACCGATATCGGCATTGTTAGGCATTCCCCGAACGACAGCTACTACCAAAGCCAAGTCATCGGCAAAGAAGCACTGTGTCTTATTGTTCACCACAGCCTTGCTGATTTAGAGATAACGCCGCAAGTATTGAATGACATTGGCCTGATTGCCCACCCAGATTCTGCACATTATCTGTCTTTGTATTTCGACCTTTGCGGAGATAAAGACTTAGCGAACATCAACGTTAATGAGATACCAAGATCTGGCTACATCAATCAGCTTCACCAGATCTTGCTACCCGTATCAAAAGGATTAGGTTTTACCGTGTTACCGGCTGGCGCGGTTGAACACTTCCCAGATAGAGACAAGCTACACGTTGTGCCGCCAAAGGTAGAAGTAGAGGAAACGCTGTATCTGGTTCAAAAACGAAACCGAAAACTGCCGCACCGATACGATACGGTTGTTGAGCTAATCAAACAGAACGTGAGTCGTTAGTTCGGTATAGATAGATTTAAAGCCTTTAGCTAGCTAGTTATTTCGCTATAAGAGCTAAAGGCTTTAATGTTGAAGTGATATTTATAAAAGACAACTACTCAGAAGCGCCAAACCCCTCTTTTGCTCGTTCAAAGTCATAATTATCTAACGCACTTCGAACATCTTTGAGAACAACAGAATGTGGATACTGTGCCAATAACTCAGTCACATATTGAGTTGCATCGTTATCATAAGCATCCAGCAGTGATAGCAACTGAGCATGCTGTTCTGACGTGATGCTCGGTGAATCAGAGGTATCAGCAAGACTCGCATCGGCTTCTTCAGTACTTGTCGTATTGAATCCCCCAACACCAGACACATCAAAGCTGATCTCAACTGCTTTAATCAGTTCGATTAACCCAAGTTCGCCTTGCTTAAGATCTGCTTCATCACACGCCTTGTTATGCGCTTTGCTTTCTAAATCACTGAGTAACTCTGCCAATCGCAATCCACCAATCGAAGCTGCCATGCTTTTTAAGGTATGTAGATTACGCTCTAACGTCTCCCAGTCGCCTTGTACTAAGTTATCAAAAGCATCCGACATAATGTCTGGCGATCCTTGGCAGAACCTATCAAGCATTTTGGCTTGCAGCTTCACATCATGATAAGTCAGTTGCTCAAACCTCGACTGAGAGAAAACAGGCGGCTCAATTTGGGGATCGGAGTGCAATTCCGCACTCTCACCAGAATCACCTGTCTGGATCGCATCTGAAGAGGTGTCTGATGGCGCTCGACCTTCAACTAAGACCTCAGGAACAATGTATCGAGTAATCAAAGACATCGCTTTATCAATAACAATAGGCTTATCCAAGAAGTCCGTGATGCCCGACGCCCTCGCTCGTTGTTTCGCATCAGCAAAAACATTGGCTGACATTGCAATAATCGGTACATCTATATCGAATTCACGAATCAAACGGGTAGCTTCAAAGCCGTCCATAATCGGCATTTGAAGATCCATGAAGATTATTTCGTAGTCGTTGTTTTTAGCTAACTCCAGCGCTTCCTTTCCGTTTTCAGCAAGATCGGCATTTAATTTAGAGCGACTGAAAAATGCTAAGGCGAGATCTTGGTTCAGCTCATTGTCTTCAACCAATAGCACTCTTTGCCCTTTGAACTCTATCTGATAATCCAGTTGCAACTCTTGAGCTTTGAAGTCGGCTAACGCATCCGAGCTTGAGCGTGGCAATGTCAGTACAAAGGAGAACTCACTGCCTTGCCCGTAAACACTCTCTACCGTAATTTGACTGCCCATCGCATGAACTAATTTCTGGCTAATGTTGAGCCCAAGCCCTGTACCGCCAAACCGACGTGTCGTTGTGGTATCCGCTTGGCTAAAGGCTTCAAACAGCTTGTGACGGTTCTCATCCGAAATGCCTATCCCGGTATCCATCACACTCACTCTCATGGTTAGGCTGCTGTCGTTCGAGTCAACATGCTCCACCGTTAACGCTACGCTGCCTTTTTCCGTAAACTTAATCGCGTTGCCCACAAGGTTGAGTATGACTTGGAACAACCTCAAGGGATCGCCTTGCAGTGGCGTGTCTAACTCTGGGTCGATGACCATCGACAAATTGAGTTGTTTCTCAGCTGCTTTCGACTCCATTAGTTCAATCACATCTTTAAAGGTCGTTACGGGATCAAACGGGACGTTATCAATAACAAGTTGTCCAGCTTCTATCTTTGAGAAATCAAGGATGTCATTGATGATACCGAGTAACGAATGGCCAGAACGGTGCACTTTCTCAATGTAATTTCGAGCGACAGGATTAGATATTTCGCCAATCGCCAGATAAGACAAGCCAATAATGGCGTTCATTGGGGTTCTTATCTCATGGCTCATATTGGCTAAGAATTCCGATTTAGCTTGGCTCGCCAAATCGGCTCTCTGTTTCTCTTCTTCCAATTGTTCGTTAAGGCGCTTCATTTCTGAAATATCGAATGCCCAAAATAGTGTGGCGACTTCACCATCAATCTCAAAAAGATAGTAACTGACCAAAGCAACAAATCGGGTTCCATCAGACTTTCTGAGTACTAACTCCCTATTTTCAACTTTACCGTTAAGGTCGAGCTCTTCATGCACGCCATCACGAACGCTCAGCGAGTCATGGATAGCGGCAACGTCGATAGAAGACAACGCCTGATCTTCCACGCCAAACAAACGTTTTGCCGTATCGTTCGCGTAACGAACCTCTTCTTCAAATACCACGCTGGCTGCAATTGGAGAGCTATTTAGCATGTTGTAGAGTTGGTTCTGCGCCTTTTCCAGAGCTTCGGTTGCTTCCTTAGCAATACTGATCTGCTTCGCTAATTTACGATTCCAGAAAATAATAAGAAGAAGGATCACCAGAGAGAACACCGAAATGGTGTAAACCAATTGATAATTAACTCTTTCTATCGCTTTTGGCGCCGCCCACTTCGCCGATATCTTTTGATGTTCTTCAGCAGAAATACTCTCAATCGCCTTATTCACAATCGAATAAAGCAAAGGCTCAGATTTGATGACATGTAAGGTGGGTGAAAGGAAAAAATCAAGTCGTCCGACAATTCCAATCTCTCGATGACCAAATGAATCAATGAGGTAATTGAGGACATCAACAGTGTCGACCATGCCGTCTAAGGTTTTATCATCCAATCGGTTGAGCCCATCGGCCGTGGATTCTACCTCTACCCACTCAACGTTCGGGTACTTATCTAAAATCGCGTTAGTATTTGCCGCATTCTTCAATATACCGATTTTCCAACCATCAGCTTCTTCAAGTACCAAGCTACTAACGTCTCTTCTCGATGCAATGGCCAAACGACTTGAAAACAAGCTTTTAGCTGCTTTGACGTTATCTCCTAACGAACGATTCTCTTGAGCTGCTGAGACCAGTTCCACTTCATGATGATCAACCAAGCTTCGGGTCTCAGACCAATTCGCCACGTCAACATGCTGAATACTTAGCCCTGTTTTTTGTTCAATCAGCGTTAGATAATCATCAATCATCCCGATGTATTCACCGGTATTGGATACGGCTTCATAAGGTAACGAATTCGGATCGATACCTATACGTACATCCGGATTATCTTTAATCCACGCCCTCTCTTTTTGGCTTAGATTTAGGATCTCTCCAGTCAAGTTACTCGCTTGATAAACATCCGCAATATAGCGTTTCGCCGCATCTCCGAATGAACTAAATTGTTCGACAGATGGAAAATAAACATAGTTCCGCTCTAACGAATTAACATCAAAGTAGAAAGTCATCGAACCAGAGTTGATACTCCCTCCCTTGGTCCTATAATTCGCCACCTTGGTGACTGATGAAAAGTGAGAGGTATTTTTCTTCTCTCCATATTGATCAACTAGGTTGCCTATGTACCAAGATTTGATCGGGCGACTATTGTTATCCGCTTGTGCGGTGATCACCTGAAAAGAACTGTCCGTGTCGAAAATTTCAAACACTTCCGTCAACTCTTCAAAGCGGTCGTTGACGATAAAATACGCAGATATTTGCGCGATAATATTCGCTTTTTTAAGGACTAGGCTTAAATCACTCTGAACCTGCATCTCGATAATTTGGTTTAAGCCGTCATCCTCCTGTTTAAGCCTTTTAATTGCGGCATTGAAGCTATCTCTGATTTCTTCACTCTTAAAGTCCACATAGATCGGATACTCAACTTTATACTCGTCATGTAGCGTTAGCTCTGCCATTTCAATAAAACGAGTATTGGTGATAAACCACTCTAGCACTCTTCGTTCAACCATTAGCAGGTCAACATTTTGAGCCCTCAACTGCGAGAATGCTGATTCAAGATCTTCGTAATCTTCAACACGATCAATGTCTAACTTACTCTTCAGAACTTCAACAGAGTTTTTAATTGTGGATGTTTCGTCGAACAATAACGCCCCTAATGATAGGTCTTTTGGGGATTGAAGTTGGAGTTTGCGGCGAGTTAGTGAAACAGGAACAAACTCAACATTAAAAACGTTATCACTTAAAAAGTGCGCATTAGGATCATCAAACTGAACACCAGAAAAAAAGGCTATAGAATTATTGTTATCGATGGCTTTTTTAGCGGCGCTAGGTGGAAGTGTGACAACGTCACCTAGTTTATATCCCATGTCATTCAGTGCACGCTGAAGAATGTCGTACTGTAGCCCGACTGCGGTGCTGTCTGGGTAAATATACGGAGGGTTACCAAAGCCAAACACGCCTTTTAGCGGCACTCGATAGGGGGAACTGTCTAGCCACTTCGATAAAATCTGGTTCTTGTTATCAACGTCGAAGGTTTCAATCTGTTTGTTGATTAGCGTCAGCAGTTCTGGTTCATCGGTTCGAATCACCATTGATGCTTCAAACCTTTTCCAATGCTCCAGAACATAATTTACCGCTAAATCATGAACGCCAATCTTTTTCGCAAGATCCATAGTGGTGATAGGTTCACCGACCATGCCTTCGACATCCCCGGCCCCTAACGCACGTACTGCATCAATAACGTTATCAAAATTCACTCGCTCAATAGAACTCAATTTGACACCGGCTCGCTCCAAGTCGATATTTTCATTAACCATCGCGATGCGGCGCTTTTGAGTTTGGTCGATGTTGGTATCTATTTTGTTGTCGATGGGAACAATCACTGCGACCTGATAAGGAATATAAGGATCACTCGCAAGAAAACGGCCACCTTCACTTGGGTCGAACTGTTGGAATGGGAATACATCGCCTCGCCCGTCGACTAACGCGGCTTTAGCCTCGACACGCGAGTTAACTGTGACAAACCGAACATGAACACCAAAACGCTGTTCAAGATCCAGTGTCCAATCTTTGATGATCCCAGAAACTTGCCCATCATCATCGATGAATGAGTAAGGATAATGGTTGGCCAAGACAACAAAAGTTACCGTTGGTTGGTTTCCCAACCACTGATTTAACTCAGTATCTGTTACCTCAGCAGCATTCGTAGATCGCATTAGCAGTGGCCACACCAAAAGTGTAATGGCCAGAAAAACAACCAAACGATTTAGCGACAACATCAAGCCATCACTCATCTCTAAATTTCTCTTTAATTGCTAGAATCTCAGGTAACTTCAGAAAAAACACATCAACGATAGTTGGATCAAAATGTTTGCCTTTCTGTTCTTCAAACAAGTTCAGCGCCTCATCAATACTCCAAGCTTTTTTATAAGGGCGCTCTGCGGTCAGGGCATCAAACACATCAGCAACAGCCGCAATTCTTCCAACCAATGGGATACCTTCACCAGCTATCTGGTTTGGATAACCACTGCCATCCCATTTTTCGTGATGATATTGCGCCACCTGAATAGCCATACGCATCAGTTTGGAATCACTCTGCCTACCAAGTATATCAACACCATATTCGACATGCTTTTGCATAATTGTCCACTCGTCGGCGTCCAATTTACCCGGCTTGAGTAATACGCTATCAGGAATACCGATCTTGCCAATATCATGCATTGGTGCTGCATCACGCAACGTCTCGGCATCTTCGTCAGTCATTCCCAGGGCTTTAGCTAGCACTTCACAGTAGTGACTCATACGCTTAACGTGCATGCCTGTTTCATTGTCTTTAAATTCAGCAGCTCTACCCAGTATGTTCAGTGTTTCTAGCTTACCGAGATTGATCTCTTGAGTTTTCTCTTTTACCTGACTAAACAACGCGCGTTGTTGGTCATAAAGTGCGATATGCGTTTTCACACGCTGGAGTGCAATTGCAGGGGTTATCGGCTTGGTTAGGTAATCGACAGCCCCCAAGGAGAGCCCTTTTACTTCGGCTTCTGGACCAATTGTGGCGGTCACGAAAATGATAGGAATGTGAGCCGTATTCGGCTGAGCTTTAAGTTGGCGGCACACCTCGTAACCATCGATGTCAGGCATCATGATATCAAGGAGGATAAGGTCTGGCTGCGGCACCATCTTCGCAATTTTGATACCAATTGTGCCGTTAATCGCTACTTTCACTTGATAAGTATCTTTGAGTATTGCCGTTAACACATCCAAGTTACTTGGGGTGTCATCCACGACTAACACTATAGGTTTCCGACTCATTGATACCTCGTATACAAATCAAACAGTTATAACCCTAGTGTAGAACGGTTTCCAGAGGTTAAGTAGAAAAAAAAACAATTGATTTTCAAAAATGAAGAGTAGATCTGTGAGTGACTTCAAACTGGCGTTATTAGAAGTACGACCAGTCAATATTACGTCAGTTAAGTTATTATTATACAAGGGGAATCACCTTTGCATTGCAACATTTCACTAACAACACAGATACTATCCGAAAACAAAAAGAGCTCCTCATATGGGAGCTCTTTTCGTTCAACGGCTAGAAAGCAAAACAACCGAGTTATTCAGTAATCTAACGACCAGAATAATACATACAGATTCGAACACCATCGAACTCACGAATCTCAAATGGGATCTCGTAGATAGACTCCATCACTGATTTTTCAACCACTTCCGAAACCTTACCCGACTTAACCACTTTGCCTTTCTTCATCGCAACAATGTTATCTGAGTAACAAGAAGCGAAGTTGATGTCATGAATCACGATAACGACCGCTTTATTGAACTCATGCGCTAAACGACGCAACGTCTGCATAATTTCGACCGAGTGTTTAATATCAAGATTGTTCAGAGGCTCATCTAAGAACACATAATCCGTATCTTGCGCCACAACCATCGCGATAAACGCCATTTGACGCTGACCGCCACTCAACTCATCAAGGTATTTGTTTTGGATGTCAGTAATGCCAAGGTGTTCTAGTGCTGTATCGACGATCTTATGATCTTCGTCTTTCAAGCGACCTTGAGAGTGTGGGAAACGACCAAAACACACCAATTCGCGAATCGTAAATCGCATGTTGATGTTGTTCGACTGCCTTAACACAGCAAGGTGCTTCGCTAGCTCTTTGGTATCCCACTCAGCCAGTAACTTATCGCCAATGACCACTTCACCCGCGTCGCTGTCTGTTAAGCGGCTCGCCATTGAAAGCAGTGTACTTTTACCCGCACCATTTGGGCCAATGATAGAAGTCACTTCGCCTTTCGGGAACATAGCACTGGCATCATCAACCACGAGTGACTTGCCATACTTCTTACTTAAACCTGTTAATTTAATCACTACTTACTACCTTTACTGAATTCTGGTGCGTAACAACAAGAACATAAAATACAAACCGCCGACCAAGTTAATAATCACACTCACAGTGGTTTCAAACGCCATCACTTTTTCGATAAACCATTGGCCAGAAACCAATAGCACGATCGCTAGTAAGCTGCTTGCGATGATAAGCACACGATGCTGATAAGATCGGAATATCTGGCGAGCTAAGCTTACGGTGATCAAGCCAAAGAACAGCACAGGGCCAACCAGAGCCGTAGACACCGCGACCATCACTGACACAATCACCAAGGTAATCTGAGTCAATCGCTTGGTGTTCACACCCAGGCTTGTCGCGTTATCAACACCAAGCCAAAGTACATCAAGCTTAGGCGCCAACAACCAAAGGCCAAGCAAGCTCAAACCCAAAGGAATAAGGCTGAGGTAAACCAACTCGCCTTTCACGTTATTGAAACTTGCGAACATCACATTCTGCAGCACCGCGAACTCGTTCGGGTCAATCAACATCGCCAAGAAGTTAGACAAACTCGAGAATACGCTGCCACATACGATGCCTATCAACAGCAGTGTGAATACGTTGTTTCGCTTGCTCTTAAAGTAGAAATGGAACAGAGCAAACGAGAACAAGATCATCACAGTCACAGACATCGAAAAGTTTGCGATCGAGTCAATCACCCAGAAGCTAGCACTGCCAAACACAAACAGAAGTACCGTTTGTACCAGCATATACAAGCTGTCAAAGCCCAAGATGGAGGGGGTTAGAATTCGGTTATTAGTAATGGTTTGGAAAACCAATGACGACGCCGAGATCGCTACCGCCGCCAACACAATCGACAGCAATTTTGGTAGGCGCAGAGACAAGAAGAACTCGTAGTTATCCCACGTCAGCCCCTGCCCGATGAATAGCGCTGTCATACCCAAAGACGCGATAGCCAGAATCGCAATTTTTACTGAATCACGCATTCGACTTGTCTCTCATGATTAGGTAAATAAAAATCATGCCACCAAAGATGCTGATTACCATCGAGATTGGAATCTCATAAGGGAAGATGACGATTCGAGCTAGCAGGTCACAAGCCAACACCAAGATCACCCCCCAGTAGGCAGTCCAAGGCAGAATCTTCTTCATGTTATCGCCCATCATCAGCGACACGATATTCGGCACGATAAGGCCAAGGAATGGGATAACACCAACGATCATCACCACAGAGGAGGCACTGATAGCCACTAACGCAACACCAATGAAGACGATCTTCTGATAATTCAAACCGATGTTTTTCGCGAAGCTCTCACCGATGCTCGCCGCACTGAACTGTCTCGCGAAATAGTAAGCCAATACACAAGCAGGCACCGCGAGATAAAGGATTTCATAGCTGCCCTGCAACACGCTCGCAAAGTTCGCCATAGTCCATGCCGACATGGTTTGTACTAAGTCGTACTTATAAGCAATAAAGGTTGTTAGAGACGAAACAACGTTGCCATACATAATGCCAATCAAAGGCACCAATACCGCGTTCTTAAACTTGAGGTGTTGTAGGAAGCGAACCAATAGCATGGTGCCAAACACTGCAAACGCGAAGATAAAGCCTAAGTAGCTCCATTGCGCAGCATTGCCTAGCACTAGAATGCCGACAATGTAACCCAACATCGCACAGTCAATGGTGCCCATCGTCGAAGGCGCGGCAAACTTGTTCTGTACGATTTGCTGCATGATCAAGCCAGAAACACTCAATCCCGCTCCGGCAAGCACGATCGCGAGTAGTCGAGGGATCCGACTAACAATATAAATAGAGTTGGCGTGTTGGTTGCCATTGAAAAAGTCACTAAAACTGATTTCAGCGACTCCAATCATCAATGACGCAACGCATAACACAACAAGAAATACAGCAGCTGCAATGGGTTTCAACATAGGAATAATACTAAAGATAAGTCTCGGGTAGCCCGTATAAAAAAGTGAAAAAGGGCTTATAAGAACACTCTTATAAGCCCGAAAATCTGATGGTTAGTAACTATTGAATCGTACGTTCAATGTCACTAAGCATTCTATGAATCGCTGTCACACCGCCACCAGCCAAATACCAAGCACTTGAATCAAGGTAAACGATATTGCCGTGCTGCGCTGCAGGTGTTGCCGCAACCAGTGGGTTATCAAACAGTTGTTGTGCGCGTCCTTCTGATTTACCAATCGCTTTTTCGCGGTCAAGCACGTAAAGCACTTCAGGTTTTGCATCAGCTATGTATTCAAAAGAGATTAGGTTGCCGTGTGTTCCTTTAATCGGAGCCACGGTTGCACTCTTTGATTCCACGAAACCAAAGTCATCAAAGATGATTGAGAAACGGCTGCCTTTGTTGAACATCGCAATGTTGTTACCGTTGTTCATTAGCATCATTGCTGAAGTTTCGTCAGACGCTACTTTGTCGTTTACCGCTGTGATAGAAGCTTGAGTCTCTTTAATGATCGCTTCGACTTCAGCTTGCTTACCAAAGATGTCGCCTAGCACACGCCAGTTTTGCTGAGCATCAGCCCAGTACTTGTCGCCTTCAATAGAAAACATGACAGTAGGAGCAATTTGTGCCAGTTTGTCGTAAACCTTAAGCATGCGGTTTTCCGCGATGATGATGTCAGGCTTCAACATGTAGATAGCTTCAAAATCAGGTTCGCTTAAAGAGCCTGTATTTACCGTCGTATCTTTGTACGAAGCTAGGTAATCAGGCAGCAAGCTATGAGGCGCGCCAACTGGCTGTACACCAATTTTATCGAGCACGTCTAAGCTACCGTGGCCTAGAACCACCACTCGCTGTGGTACTTCAGTAAACTGCGTTGTGCCTTTCACATGCTCAATGGTGACGGTTTCCGCATGCGCGGTCATCATGAATGATGATGCTAGAACGATGGCAAGCCCGCTCAATAACTGGCGAACTGAATTGATTGTTTTCTTCATGTTTCTTCCTTTGCCATTGATACAAACCACCACTCATGACAATGAAAGTCACATTACTCATAGACGAGCATGGGGCGTACACAACTGCTAAATAACGATAATTTAAAGTCTGTCATTGGATTGACAACAAACTTGTAACGCAAGTGAGAACTATTATCAATTATATTTGCACTAAATTGGCGATACAACAACTTTATTATTCAGAAACGTAAAAGTGAGTATTCATATTTTGCGTAGTCAGGAGAGGTATTAGGAATCAGAAATATCAAAAAGACGCGAAGAGGAAAATACTCATCAACCTGAAGAAAAAAACAGATGGGGAAAGCACCCAAAAACCCTGTAATTACAACGCTGAACCCCAAAATCATGGATTGTAATTTACAATGTAAAGATCATATACAACAGAGACTTAATCATCACCAAATTAGCTGATCAATTAAACCCACTAATGACAACGAATACGAACAGCTGAAAAGCCAAGACTCAGTCAGATATCATGGTCAAATCCCTGACCTTCGCTCATTTAACCTTCAGTAACCGATGGTAAATCACCCAAAAATATTTTTGAATTTAATTCAAAATAGGGTTGTAATTTTGAAAACTAGGCGTATAGTTCGCCACCTGGCTCTAATCTATAGAGCTGTTAATGCTAAAGTAAGTCCAAGTTCCACATAGACAGTTCTCGATTCCCTCGTTACACCATCTCTGCGTCAGCTTTCACCCAGATAGTCATTCAATAGCTTTTAAATTCGATCCTACTACCGATCTATCGTCATTTGCTCTTTTGTCAGCGAAGTCAGAATAGATCGAGCACTTAAATACAAATGTAATAAACACAAGGCACAGTTATGTCACGCAGAACAACACGACAAACCCATTGGTACCAACTATCACGCGAAAAAACAGTCAATAAACTAAAAGGTAATAAATGCTCAAGATTAAAATAGATTTACACAAAGAAGAGATTTCATGGGTCACCGAGATTCGACAGCTCAATAGCGATATACTCCACCGCCACATATTGCCCAAGCTACAACATCACAGCTATCTCATCGACTTTGAATTTAATGAACGAGAAAGCATCGGAACTATCGTTTCAGGCAACGGAAACACCCTAGGACATTTCACACTCCTATAGCATTTCCCAAAGGCTACAAAAGAAACACCATCTAGTCCCAAAGATGTAAAAGATGTCACCCTCAATTCGCTCTAGCAGAACAAAATAGAGTAGAAGTAAAACAGATCTGAAACCTAGCCCTTTTTGCATTTCACACGCGGCTAACGCTAGCTAGGTTATCGTACTTCTATTGAAACCAACTTATATCAAACTCTAAATCACCATTGAGTCATTATCAGTGCATTCATGGACTAATAAGTTAACGGCATCGACCTTAACTTCTGATCAAGAGTATATAAGTGTTCTGCAGCTTGCATGTGTTGAGGGTAATCACTGAACTTCTCACGATTCTCCTCATTCATCTTACATGTCTCATCCACCAGCATTAACTTCCAATACAGCTTCGTTGTATGCAACATCGCCAGTAACGGTTTGAACACCTCTTTCTCATAAGCTTGAATCAACTCTTCAATCAACTCGTCACGTTCGTCTTCGCTTGCGATTGAACCCTCGGTTGCCGACAACACTTTTTGATACTTCAGGTTTTGTTGCAGCTTATCCATGACCGTTTGGTTTTCTTCCGCTAAGTCAACAAGCTTCGACTTAATGATGTTTACCCAATTCGCTTGGCTCAGTACTGTGTCATCAACGCTGGTAAAGTCTTCTCGTATTTGTCGTTCAACATCTTTTTGAGCTTTCTTTAAAACCGCACGCACCTTTTGGAAAGGCAGCTGATACTCCTTACTTAGCTCGATAATCAGTTTATGAAAGCCACCATTTGGAAGGTGTAAGTTTTCTTTAAACGTCGCCATTGCAGCTTCTTGCTGTTCGGTAAGGTGAGTCATTCTGTTTCCTATTCTTTATCACTTATGGTGCTGAGCCCGCGATCATACCATTATTACCCTCGTTTTTTCGGTAACTTGATCAGTTACACCTCGCTATGCCGTTAAATTCTCTCAGCCCTTTCTCTTTTGGCTAGTTATTAACCCACTTGGCATAAAATGGTAAATCTCTATCGGCGAAAGTTCGTACATTACGCGCTCAGGGGATATCGCCAGACAGGAGTCGTTACTTACATATGAAAGACAAGCGCGAGAAATGAGAAAACAGATGACCTATTCAGAATACAAAGAATCCGATTTGCATAAGTGCGTGAGCATTGGTTCAGAAGCAATGGTATCCATTGCCAAGTTTGCCTTTAAAGCCACTACCCTTTTATTTCGATTTTTCCGCTGGCTTGTCGTATCGGCTTATACCTACGTGATGAAGTAATTCTATATGGGAGTCGTTGTTTTCATTACGACTTATCTAAATACCCCAAAGCGCGCCCTATTAGGTCGCGCTTTTTTTGTGCCCAGTTTTATACCTAGCTTGATGCCAAAAGTCCGAGTGCATTTTATATCGTCAGTGGCGCTAAATGGTAAAACTGACCATCGAATAAAAACCATACTACACCTGTTCCAACGAAACAGACTTCTAACTTATACAGGTACTAAAATGAAAAAGATTGCACTTAAAATTGTAGGACTAACGGTTTTGGCTTCTGCGCTAACTGGTTGTATCGGCAGCAACGCCGTAACAGGGAAAGTGATGAAATTTAACGTTGAAGTTGTCGATAACCGCTATGCCCGTGCAGGTGTAAACTTCTTATTAGCGCCTGTATACGGTATTACTACCGCAGCAGACTATGTGGTATTCAACTCACTTGAATTCTGGACAGGTAAAAACCCTATCAGCGGTTCACCACACGTATTTGATACAAAAACAGACACGCACTTCAAAGTGAACGATGAGCTGGACCCAAGCCTGAAAGAAGCCCCTGTCGGCCCAATTTCTAACAATCGCACCATTGAAACGGGTGAGATGATTAAGATCGACGAAAACACGATTCAAATGGACATCGTCTATACATCTGGTGAAACAGCGACTCTAACGGGCATCAAAGACGGTCAAAACGTTACCTATTACATGGATGGTCAGCTTGTATCGCAAACAACTATCGCTGAATTAGAGAAGATTCAAGGCACTGAAGCTTAAGGTTCATCGCCCACACAGAGTTCAAACTTAAAGAGACTTTTGAGCTCATAATCGAGTAGGAGGAGGCCTCACGGCCTCCGTCCTCTCACACCACCGTACAAGCGTGGGTCGCATACGGCGGTTCCGAATATATTTTCAGTGACTCATACCCATCTCGCAATGAGTACAGGCCCAACTCCTCGAACCATTTTATTGGCATGGCGTGATTTAACTGCGGCGTTAAGGCCAAGTGCCACCACCCTTTATCTGACATCGCTACCTTCCACGCATTGCGCTCCGTTACACCTTGTTGTTGTAACCATGTCGCTATGCCGTATCTGCGTTTGCGTTGTTTTAAGCGGTAACATCGTAGCCGTCGCCGTATCCATTCGTCTAAGCGCTGCAAGCTGCTTTTCCGTATGGCGAGTTTGAAGTAGTGTTGCCAACCTCTTAGGTATTGAGTTAATTCCGCTATGACTGCTTGCAACTCTCGCCCTCGGTTTCGCTTCGTTATCTGCCGCACTCGCTTCTTCATTTGAGTTTGTGCTGCCTTCGATAGATGGATTGTTCCATCTATCCCGAAGCGGTGGCTTAAGTAAGTCCGCTCTGTCACTCTTGTCGCACCACTTTTCTCTCGATTTACCGTGAGCTTCAGCTTTTGCTCCAAGAACTCCGTTATCGACTCTTTAACTCGATAAGCGGCTTCTTCACTATGAACGTAGATTTGGCAGTCGTCTGCATATCGACAGAACTTATGCCCTCTGCGCTCTAACTCTTTATCCAGTTCATCTAATACGATATTGGATAGCAACGGGGATAATGGTCCACCCTGTGGTGTCCCTCTTTGTCTCTGTTCAACCATCCCGTTTCGCATTATGCCTGCCTGTAGATATGACCTGATGAGCTTCAACACTCGTTTATCACTGATGTCCTGTGACAGTCTGTACATCAGTCTATCGTGATTCACTGTGTCGAAGTATTTCGCTAGGTCGATATCTACAACATAACCTCGACCTTCTCGGATGTAATGACTGGCTGCCGTTAATGCATGGTGCGCACTGCGGTTTGGTCTAAATCCGTAACTGCTATTGGAGAACTTGGGGTCATAGATATCTGACAGTACTGAGGTCATTGCCTGTTGGACAACTCTATCAAGCACGGTTGGGATACCTAGTTGCCTTACGCCACCACTAGGTTTAGGGATTTCTACACCAAGTACCGGTTGAGGTTGGTAGCTTCCTTCCAGAAGACTCTGGCGAAGCGCTTGCCCATTTGAAGCCTGTCGAAGTGTTGAGATAGTCGCATCTATGTCGAGTTTGTCGACACCTGCACATCCTTTGTTCTTCTTCACTCTTCGTAGAGCTTGATTCAAGTTGGTTGAAGAGCAGATTTGCTCCATCAACGACGTTGAGATCACCAAGACTCGTCCTCCTGTTTACGCCAATCATGCTTGTCATTCTTCATCACCATGAGCTTTACTTGCTGTATCGCCCATTGGGACGTAGAGATGGTTTTCATCTTGCTATGACCCCACATGATTGAGTGTCTAGTGACTGCTTCTTGATATATTCAGTTCGGGCCTTCCCTTAAGTTGTACTTCCTTAAGGTATTATGCCTTCTGCTGACTTCTTATTGCTCGTCATACCGCATCGCTGCTGTATTAGTCTCTATCGAGACAAGTAATAAGATCTCCCGAGGTAAGACGTTGCTCTTTCCCTTGGCCGTGCCTGATTTATCACTACACACTTCCCGTCGAGGCATCGGGCTATTCTATCTATTGCTAGGTTGCCCAAGTTGTAATGACCTACTATCAGATTTCTGTTCGTCACAACCAAGTTTTGCCATTTGCTTCCTTCAGATTTCACCTCACGGTGAACACCCTTGCATAGGCTAACGGTTCTCGCTCGACTGAGCCCGTAGAGGACTTTCACCTCCTAGATCAACGCCATGCTCGGCGCACAAATAGAACAAGCCCGGCGATTGCCGGGCTTGTTTGTATGTGCTCTATTATTTGTAAATGCTCTATTGGGACTGAGACTGTGCAAGTCGAATGCTCACCAAACTCGCCACCATGATAGCTAAGTAAAAGCTGCCGATAATGGATTCCATAAACACAAAGAATTGAGCAATAGGCAGAGCTGGTGATATGTCGCCGTAACCAACCGTAGTCAAGGTGATAAAGCTAAAGTACATCGCATTAAACAAGTTCGTCAGCCAGACTTGCTCTTCTAACCCGTTAAAGGCATTAGGAAATATCTCTAAAATTAACAAGTAGATGGTCGACCAAGCAAACCCTAGCAACAAGTAAATACAGATGGAGCCGATGATGTGATTGGGTGTCACCGTTTTGGCTTTCATCACCTGCTTCAACGCCGAGTAAATGTGTGAAAACAAGAACACAGCCAACGCCGATAGCGTCACTATCGACAGGTTATAGCCTTCCAAAAATGAAAACACGCCAGACACGAGCGCCGTAATCAATAACAGCCCATACCAAGAGCGATACAAGGCTCGCTCTTTATGAATACCGGCAATTGAACTCGCCAACGTAATAATGATAAGAAATAGGATTGTTTTCTGGCCTTGCGGATAAAACTGCTGCATCACCGCGCAACCAAGAAACAACACCAACAGTGCATAGAATAAGAAGTAGAAGTTGTCGTCTTTAGAGACTGGCTTCATCTATTTTCCCTCGACCTCTGCAGGTTTTTTCTCAGTTTCTTGTTGGTTTTTCTCTTCAAGTCCAAGCCACGCCATCATCAGCTCATAGCTTAAACTCAGTATCACAGCACCGACAAACAGACCGACGATGCCTGACATCGCCATTCCGCCCAGTGCACCCAATAGAATTACCAACATTGGAATGTGAGAGCCACGGCTCAGCAATACTGGCTTTAAGATAGCGTCACTGCCGCTCACCAAAATACACCACACTAAGAACAAGCTCGCCGCCAGTGTCGATTCAACGCTGAACATGTAGATAATCGCCGGTAATAGAGCGAGAATCGGTGGAAGTTGGATTATCGCAATGAGCAGCACAGCTAGCGCCCAAAACGCAGCTGCTGGAACGCCTGCAATCACCAAACCGATTGCCGACATCATGGATTGAATCACAGCCACACCAATCACACCTTGCACAACGCTTCGCACGGTCGATTTAGAGAGCTCTACCAACTCTTCACCTTTACCGCCCGTTAAACGCGCCACTAAGTGAGTCACGCCGGTTTTGCATTTATCGGCATTACTCATGAATGCACCCGCAATGATGGTAGAGATGATGAACTGAATAAAGCCGCCACCTAACGAGCCAAGAACAGAAGCCGCTTTCGTCGCAAACTGTTTAAGTTCATCCGCATACTTTATGAAAGTGCCTTCAATATTGTTGGAGGCGGCAACCAAGGTTGAATAAACCTTCTCACCTATGAATGGAATATCTTGTAAGGACTCTTTCGGTTTAGGCAATGACAATGTGCCATCTTGAAGCCCTGTCATCAGGTCAGTCGCGCTGGTGTAGATACCAGAAGAAAGCGCCGCCAAAGGAATAAATAGAAGAATCACACCAATAAAGCTCAGCAATGCACTGGCTTTACCTTTCGACATCCCTGTTTTATTTGAAATTGCGACCGCCACTGGATACAACGCAGTCGCAATGATCGCACCCCATATCACCAGAAGAATGAA
Source organism: Vibrio sp. 10N.247.310.98 (assembly GCF_041467395.1). NCBI lineage: Bacteria > Pseudomonadati > Pseudomonadota > Gammaproteobacteria > Vibrionales > Vibrionaceae > Vibrio > Vibrio sp. 10N.247.310.98. The sequence goes on from NZ_JBFSUL010000024.1 coordinate 38,635, forward strand.
TGGGCGCAAAATCGAAAAACACCAATACACGAGCATGGCAATCGCTGCGATCTTGATGGCAGCGTCTATCGCCTGTTTTGAAAAATCATCGGTTAACTTCATGAGACGTCCTTGTTAGACAAAATTAAGGCTGATTTTGTAGAAACTTCCAATTCCGTGTTTCTAGGAATAGAGAAGCCAAAATCATATATATGCCAATTAACACTAATTGGAATATGCGTATAAGAGTGTTGCTATCGATGTCACCGGAGCTCATCAACGTGCTACCAACCAGTACGAGCAACGTACTAAATGCAGTGGCGAAAATAGGTGCTTTTTCGGGAACCGTGTAGATCTTGGTAGCCATAAGAATGGCAATAAGTCCTATAAACAAAGAATAGAAGACAATGTTGGGTACTATAGAAAGAATTGAAAAAGCAGCAATCGCCAGCAATCCCCCGATACCGTTACTTATCACCAAAAAAGCGCTCAACTTTATCGACTTCTCTGACGTAATCATCAACGATAACAACGCAATGAACATCATTGCCAGTAAAGCTTCAGATATTTGAAAAATAAAGAAAAAGCACACCACTGGATAGGAGATAATCATCGCCCTAAAGGCCGCATACCAACGCTGTTTCTTTTCGAGTGGCGCAGCAGCGAAGCCTGAGAACGCCGATTTTGGCTCAGGGAAAAACACATGCACTAACGCAAAAAGCATGACTGAAACCACACCAGAGGTCGCTAAGCCAGAGGCCAGCATGACTGAAACGCCAGGGTTATCAATCGCCATGAATGGCAACATCAAGACCGCAATCAACAGTATGGTGGCGAACAGGTTCCATTTGGGGTCGACAAACAAGTAGTAACCCCACAGCATCATTAACCCCACTAAAATCAGCAATGGGATTGGATAATGGGTAATTCCTCGCGACAGTAATAAACCTAACCCCATTGTCACCACAACGGCCAAGAGCAATTCGTAGACCGTTTCTTTATGGAGATTTGGTTTATCAATTAAGAACTTAGCTGTGAACACTGGCGCCACAAACGCAAGTGGCCAGTTTATCCACGCCGCCAAGAAAACAGCCAACGTGACCCCGACCGTAAATCGCAGGATCCGTTGCTGTGTTTGCTGGTCAGGAATTGGCTTATCGGACATAAGACAATACGCTAATCAAACGAATCCATACCTTGCCTATCGCGTTGAACACAAAGTTATCACCGCTATAAACAATCACATCCGCTTGGCCACCCACTCGGAGCATGCCTGTCACTTCTTCATTATCAAATTCAATGGTGATAGGAAGCATCTGTGTTTGGCGCAACCAACCCGTTTGTTGGCTAGCTTGAGCAAGCTTACCTGCTTGGTCATTTTGCCCCCAATCAACACCCCAATCGATACTACTTACGCGCCCTTTTACCACTTTGCCCGGTGCGAAATCTAACGCCACTTCAACTTCATCACCGACCGTTACATTACCTAGGCTGTTCTCTCGATAATAAGCTTCAATCCAAATATCTTCGGTTGAAACAAAGGTCATGATTGCTTGCCCTGCTGATGCATAGAAACCTTCAGACAGGCTAAAGTTAGAGACACCACCTTGTGTCGGTGCAGTAATCACGGTGCGCTCTAGATTCAATTGAGCTTGTTCAAGTGCCAGCAACGCCGCTTTCACTTGGCTATTTTCTTCGCCTTCTTTACCCATTTGTTTCTTAGCACGGTCAAGGTCAGCTTCTGCATTCACAACCGCCGCACGAGAGGTCGCTAATGCTGCTCGCGCTTTATCTGCATCTGATTTAGAAACGACACCTTTATCGGACATCTCTAAAACACGCTTGGCTTGCAGTTTGGTGTTTTGTCTTTCAACAATAGCTGAAGTGAGTTTTGCTTGAGCTGAAGCAATGCTCGCGGTTTGCGCGCCGACATTTTGGCCAGCAATCTCTAAATTTTGCTCGGCTTGTTGTACGGCGATGAGGTAATCAGACTCGTCGAGAATCGCAAGCTTATCGCCTTGATTAACGAGTTGGTTAGGTTGAACAAGAATATCGAGTACTTTACCCGACACCTCAGGCTTGATTGGGACGATATAGCCTTTAACACGAGCATTATCGGTAATAGGGATGATGCGGTCTGAAATGACACTGAAGATCAGCATGAACGCCACAAACAACAATAAGTAGTTTGTGACCTTTCTTACTTTGTCTTTTCCGTTTTCTTGCTGGCCAACGTCTTCCTTGGCTTCTTGCGTATTCCCGTCGACTTCTGACATGGGACTCCCTTATAGATAACTAACATCAACAAAATTAATACTTTAAAAATAAACCCAGCAATGGAAAACTCAAGTAAATGAGGTTAGATTTAGTAAACAAAACGTTGCAAATGATATGCTCGTCTAATAACGCGACAATATATACAGGATTGTATTCTCATGACCTCTAGTCACTACCAAGTCCCGGTAATTCAAACGAACTACGCTAAAATTCTGGTTCAAGTTTTTTCTGACTATGGTCTTGATTTACATCTGTTGCTCAAAGATTCCGGTTTACCGCCCGATCTCATCGAATCTGAAAGTGACTTTGTGCCGTCAGAATCCATTAAGCGTTTGATCTATCTCACGTCGGCACAACTTGGCGTATCACGGTTCACCGATATTCTTGGACTGGCATTTCGACGTCGAATCATCCCAAACGTCTTGCATCAATTTACCGAATTCGAAACCATTGGCGATGCACTAAAACAGATCAATTCAATCTTTGCCTACGACTCCCCAGGCAGCAAAGTCGAGTTTATTCAAGAACACGGTCAGAGCTGGTTTTGTCGAACCGCCCCGGAAGACAATTCCCCTATGTTTCAATGGGGAGAAGCTTTTGCGATTACATATATCATTGAATTAATAACCATTTTATCCCAATCGCCATGGTTACCTAATAAGGTGCGTCTGCAAGGACATGACATCGATGTCGTCAAAACACTGGTGCCAAGTAGCTGCCAACTGTTTGTTGATCAATCGTCGACGGCTGTACTTATTCCTGAAGAAATATTACAACTCCCAATTCGCCTAACCTCTAAAGAACTCAGTGCTAAACCGACACTGATTGAGTGGCATACCAGCTTTACCGATAGCGTTTATGAGCTTCTAAAGCCGTACATGAAAGAACAAGATCTCTCTCTTGAAGAAGCCGCTGAGCTACTCAACTTTTCGGTGCGAACGTTCCAACGCAAACTCAAGAACGAAAACACCACTTATCGAAAAATCAAAGAGAACCTGATGTTTTCGGTAGCTTGCGAACTGATGGAAGAAGGCCACACGCTGACCTACATTTCTAGCCAGCTCGGTTACACCAACATCTCTCATTTTTCTCGTGCGTTTAAGCGTGTGTCTGGTCTTACGCCGAAGATTTACCAACGCTCAATCTCGGCTTAGGCTTCGCTCGATTGATTAACCAAGCACGGCCTACATCTAACCAAGGGCAATTGGAGTAGCACAGCCTGGGCTAGAGCTACACACTCTATTTCGCCCGTTACCTTTAGCGCGGTAAAGTGCCTTATCTGCACTGCGATAGGTCGCTTCGGCTTGCGCCTGTATTTCAGACACACCACTGCTCACGGTCAGGTTCAATGTTGTCCCTTTGGTAATCACTTCTTTCAGTCGATACATCGCCTCAAACGCTTCTGCCAAATTGGTTTCAGGCATCAAGATAGCGAACTCTTCTCCGCCTACTCGCGCGACGATATCAGTGTCTCGGCTGTTGTTTCTCAACAGTTCAGCGACCTCTTTCAGCGCTGAATCACCTTGGTCATGACCGTGATTATCATTGATAGCCTTGAAGTGATCTAAATCGATCAACGCCAAACAGGAATGTGTGTAACCATAACGCTCTGCCAGGTTAGAATAATGTTTTAAGTCGTTATCAAAGCGGCGTCGATTCCAGCACCCTGTCAGTGAATCCGTTTCCACCAGCATTCTTAATCGACGCTCCAATATCTTGCGTCGGCTAATATCCGTAAAGGTCACCACGTACTTGTTATTGTGCGGCAGAATTTCAGTTAGCTTTTCCACCACAACGTTTACGGTAAACTGCTCACCAAGTCGACTGACGCCACTCAACTCACCTTTCCATCTCTGGTTTTCCTTCAGTGAGCGAGTAATGGTCGTGATTAGGCTGCTGTTATTCATAAAACAGAGATCAGAAATCGGACGAGATTCGACTTGGTCAAAGGCATAACCTGAAACCCGAGAGAATTGTTGATTCACTTGTATGACCCTCAATTGACTATCGAGGACAATAAAACCTGCGACACCATCAATGATCGCTTCCGACAAGTTATTCTTGCTTTGAGCCATTTCATGTCGATAAAGGCGTGCGGTAATAAGAGTGCTAAGTAAAAACAACGCACACACCGAAAAAAACATGGCTGGCGTAGAAGCAATACTCAGCAACCACAAGCTAAATGCCATATTGAGGACAAGTGCAGACACCACGTATAGCGGCATTTTTCGGTCAAAACTTAACTTATTCATAGTCTGCTCTAGTGATGGGCGAATGACTATGATGGCTAAGTTTCCACTAAGATATTTACCATTTTACGACACATACAAATTCAAATTACATATCGAACATTAAGCGCATAGGCTTATGCTAACTATTGATCAGAAGAAACGAGTTGTTTAATAGAAAGAGCTAGTTATTAATCGGGAACAACTAATTATTGAGTAAGAACAACAAGCTACCACCGCTCAACGAGCTGCCATAATTGAAGTTAATTCCAATCCCGAAGTTGTCAAAAAAGTAAGAGTCATAAGGCACATCAAATACTAATCCTGCCCCAAATTCATAGTAATAGTGCGTATCTAAAGGAGCCGTCAAATCACCCGCGACATCGATTCTTGTTAAGTTATAGTGGATTTGAGGGTTATTCAGCGACCAAGCATCGAGCGCTACATTTTGCCTAAACTCTAGTTCATTAATGAATCGCATCCCTTCTGGGTTACCGATATCGCCATCGTTCGCTTCGCCCCAGCCTGTTCCATAAAAGTAACGAACTCTTGAAGACACATTCCAACTGCCCCACTCCTTTGGTTGCAAGTATTGAAGTTTGACTGAAGGTTCTGCAACAAGCGCCCATGCTGATGTATTCAACGCGTAGCCGTCTAGCTGAGATTGAAATGCTTGAGAGTAGCTGTTGTTGTATTCGTATTTATTGCGGTAATAGAGCAAGTGAGTGCCTAAGCCATAGGCGATAGACCAATGTTGGTTTAAATGGTTTTGCCCTCCAAAAAAGCCATACAGGCCCAATACCGAGTCTTCATTTGGGTTAACACGACGGTCAGGAGTCACATCTGATGAGATCTCAATATCCTGTTCAGAAAGCGCATAAGACCCTCGCACAGACCAAATAAGGTCGAAGTCAGGGTCATCCGTTTTAATCACGGAAGAGTAAGGGATGGAGCCCACACTCACTTGGCTTCGAGTATCGATGGTTTTATCGGAACCAAAACCACTGTCGTTTAAATTGATAAACGAATTAGGATCAAAATCCACAAAGCCAATTGAAATGGCATCGCTGTCAGTCAGCGCAATTGACACAGAAAATATCTTCTCTAAGCGGTTCTGAATCAATTCATTGGATGCATAGGCCGAGGAAGAACTGAGGCCCATTAAGAGTAGAATAATAGAACGGGGATAGTGCGATAGGGGTGAAAGCATTAAGTTGACTCCATTCAAACTTATGCTTCAAGTGTAATTGGTAACTTAACTAATTCAATCAGAGAGTTAACGGTGTGGTTGATACTGCTCTCATTTGCAGCTGCGATTCTGCTACAACTCCTGCTCAAACTGTCTATTGGCTTAGAACATAAGCTCGCAGATTACTTCAAGTCTAAACCCGGCACTGCGCCTAAGATTTATCGTGGTTTATCCAGTTACGTCATCTTAGTCGGTTCTAAGTTTGTAATGCTGGAAGCCATCAATATCTTGTTTGGCGACAAGGTAGACTTTACAGGCCCATGGAATGGTGTGGTGGCGTTCTTCGCTGTGGTATTCACTATTTTGGTCGCAGAGATTATCGTTTCAAAGATCTACTTCGCACTCGATGATACGCCCAAAGCCGAAAAAGCATAGCCGCTTTTCTTTCACATCTAAGACAAAAAAGTGAGCCTATCAAGGCTCACTTTTTACATCTATTCTTTACGTTTCAGCGATTAACAAGCAGAGCTGTTAGATAAAGACTCTCGCTCTAACACCGAATACCCAAGCGCTGCTTTCATTGGAGAATGCAGGATCCTTTATGTACTGGATGTCAGGCGTTACTTGGAAATGGTCACCAAACTGCATGTTGTAGTAGATCTCTGCTATCCACTGCTCTGTACTACCGCTTATAGCTTTCGCATCAGCTGCAAAAGAATCACCATTCACTTCCGCCCAGTTTAGCGCTACACCAAGGTTGTTGGTCGGTTTTCCTAATCCAAAGTACCCCATACCAACAGAAATCGACTTATCGTAAAGGGCAACATCCCCTTCAGAGAAACCACCTCGCACAAACGGCATCACTTGATCAGTCATGAACTGGCTCCATGAGAAGTTAACGCCCGAGCCACCTTCCGCAGCAAGGCTATTACTATGACGAGTATCGTCACCAAAGTCCCAGAAAGTCACATGGAAGTTATCGGTGTAGATCTGCTCTTGCGAAGCCGTCCAGCCTAACTCCAGTGTGGTGAAGTAAGAGGCATCGCTGCCAAAAGCGGTATCAAAGCCATCAAAAATGTCATCTGATTTACCCTTTGCGTCCGCGATACCACCGACCACATAAAAATTCTCACCCAACATATGACCAGCAGAAAGCGCAAGTACACCATCATCAGGTAAGCCCATCGCACCAGAGCCTGTCGAGAATGCCAAATTAGTAAAGCCAGACCATGGGCTTGCTAGAGCGTAAACATCCGCATAGTTAGTTACATCCTGCCAACCGACAACAATAGTGCCTTTGCCATCGTTAATTTTTTGCTTCCAATTTAAGTCCGTAACACGAAACCCTTGGTCACTGTATGCAGGGCCAATTGAACCGACATAGCCAAGTGGGCCGAATGAATAGTCTTTTGGCGCAGTATCACCATAGGCATGTCTATGTTCCACCTTCCAAACTAAGCTACCTGAGTTCTGTGTGTCCTTTCCGTATAGATGCCATGAACCGTATAATCGAGCCACACCCGACGATGCATCAACGCTATCGCCGCCAACCCCATCTCCTGAGGTCAGCCCCAAAGCAAAGTAATCTGCACCAAATGTAAAACCATCCTCAGCTAATGACTCCCTCCAAGATTTCTTTTGTGCTTTCTGCTCTGCAATTGTATTTTCAACAGAATCTGGGCCTTCAAAGTTAGCGCCGTAAACAACGCCGCTCATTGGGCTAGCCGCCATCACAATTGCGATACTTACTTTAGAAAATCTTGAGTTCATCATGTCACCAGTGCTTTTTAAGTTAGTTTTATTTTAGTTATTACTCACATTGAAAATTGTCATTTGATGACAACCATTAATTTTCTTTTTCATAATAGTCTTCGATCATCGAAGCTTTCATTTCATAACCCATGGTGAGGTTACTTTTACCATCGACTAGGAAGACCTCTTCAGTCACTTTGTTGGAGCTAAAGTCACCTTCTACCCACACTGGATACTGAACGTTCTGTACCTGAAAGCCTTCAGGAAAAGACACGCGCACAATCTGGTTTGCAGGAGGCGGTGGCATGTGGATGCACGCACCCGCCACAGGCACTAACAGAAACTCTGTTGCTGTCATTCCCTCTGAGAATTCCAGTGGAACGATGAAACCGGGAACTCGTACTTTCTTGCCATCAAACTCTGTCGTAATAGCTTCGGCGTTTGCTTTCATGGTTTGCATGTATTCATCACGCAGTGCGATCATTTCGTCTGCGTCCACGCCTTGCTCTTTTAGCGTTTGTTTAAATAATAAAGCCTGTTGTTGAGCTTGCTCTTCCTCTGATGCACTCATTGCTATCACACCTTGTAATAGACGCATTTGTTGATCGGTTAGATCCGGCATTTCTACTTTCATTTCGTGAGACTCTGAGTTCAGATCTTGCCACTCAAGATTCATCGCTGTTTCAGCAAAAGTAGGTAAAGCAACGGCCGTAAGTGATGCCACCGACAGGATAAGAGAAAGCATTTTTTGCATATAGAACACCTTGAAGAGGGGTGACCTACCCAAATAGGTCACCCATTAAAGCTTAATTTTTAACTGAGTTGTCGAACTGAGTTACAGCGTGTTTTTGTAGACTTTGCCGTCTTTCATGATGACTTTGATGGTATCGATTTCAGGGCTGCGCGGCTCTGCATCAAACCATTTTTCGTTTGCCCCAATCACTGACAAGTCTTCAAGTGGGTTGCCTTCAACAATAATGATATCGGCGTATGCGCCCGCTTCAATCACGCCTAACTTACCCTCTGGGTATGGGTCCATCACGCCAGATAACTTAACGATCTCACCGTTTACCGATGTCATCCCTTTCAAAGTGAAGAAGCTGCCTAACTCTTTACCTGCAAGGAAGATCGTGTGGTCGGTTTGTTTGATACAAGAAACCACGTCACCGACACAGTCTGTGTGGAAACCCCATTTCGGTTGGTACTTGTTTACATTCGAGATGTAGTCTTTGAATGCTTTGGTTGCCGACTCCGCTTTACGCTTAGAGGCTGGGTTCGAGTTAATCGCTTCGATCTGTGTCAGGTAAGGTGAAAACGCGGTCATGTTAGTTGTGATGTAGGCGTCTTTATCTTCCATCTTGTCGGCGATATCGCCATCGAACATGAAACCGTGCTCGATCGTTTTAACACCCGCATCCAAGTTACGCATGATCGCTTTTTTGCTGTAAGCGTGAGACATCACGTAAGAGCCATACGCATCAGCAATTTCAACGGCGGCTTCAATTTCTTCCGCAGACATCGCATTCAGCTGCCAAGGGTCAAATGATGATGCCACACCACCTGATGACATGATCTTAATTTGCGTATTGCCTTGCTTGAAGTTTTGGCGAGCAGCCGCTTTGATTTCGGTAATACCGTCGGCATTAAAGCTGACGCTATTTCGCGCCATACTGGTCGTTGAACCAAAGAAATGTTGATTAGCCGTTGTTAGATTACTGAAGTCAGCGTGAGAACCCGTTGGACCAATAAACGCACCTGACGTGTAGAGACGTGGCCCTGGCAACATGCCTGAGTCTATCGTTTTACGTAAGCCAGTGTTTAAGCCACCCGCATCACGCCACGTGGTGAAACCCGATTGAAACGCGGCGTTCGCGTTGACTGTCGCTCGCGCGGCTAACTCTTCGATCGTTCGGTTGTTTTCGTGGTCGCTTAGGTTACCGCCGTTAAGCAATAAGTGTCCGTGGCCTTCGATTAAACCTGGCATTAACGTTTTGCCTTCGCCGTCAATCACTACAGCGTCACCAGCCTCTATCGGGCTCGCAGAGATTTGTTTGATAAGATTGTCTTCGACTAATACATGATGGTCTTCGTACAATTTGTTTTCAGTACCATTGAACACATCGACGTTAGTAAATAGCGTTGATGCTGCATTTGCAGAAAGAGCAAATGAACACGAAAGAGCAACAACAGAGAGCTTTAAGCCTGCATTTTTCATTTTTACACCTTGATTCCGTTTGTTAGTGGCGTCCACTTCCCATAACGATTCCGTAACTACTAATGAGTGTCATGAGGTTTCAAAGATGTTTTTATTGGTCGCGAAACTCGCTAAAAAAAACAACTCATCCACATTCAATAACTTAGTAGTGATATTGCCAGTATTCAAGGTTGATAAATGGCCATTTGGTGACAATAAATAATTCTGCGTGCAGGCTCCTGTTTTTACTTACTGGTTTTAGCTGTGCTCTTTTCGGTACTGTCTTGGCGTCATGTTCATCTGTCGTTTGAACGCTCGGGTAAAGTGGGAAGAATCGGAATAGCCCATTTTCGCACCTACTTGCGTGATCGATAGATCTGACTGCTTAAGCAATTCTAAAACCTGCTCAAGAACCATCTCTTCAATCAAGGTTTTGTAGACCACCCCTTCACTTTCCAATCGACGCTGGATCGTTCTGACATGAATATTCAGAATCTCAGAAGCTAAGCTAATTGGCAGTTTACCCATCGTGAGATAAGGTTTAATAACAAGCTTAAAAGCGCTCAAGAATGAGCTAGGTAAAGGCTTAGTGAGATCTGGTACTTGAGCAATTTTGGGTAAAACAATCGGTGCAAGCATGATATCTTCAGGGATCTCAAAGGCAGTGACCGGCCTATGCGTATAAAACTGAGCACTGCCCATTTGTGGTAGAGATTGAAAGCATTCGAGATCGCCATTCTGAATGCCAACCTCAGACGGCTTCCAACGCCCTTGCGTTAATACTAAAAGTAGCTCGTTGATGAAAATGACAGAGAACAGCTCAGCGAACTTAAACCAAGGCGCGTTAGTAAACGGCTTCTCGCGAACCAACCACCACTTGCCTCCTGATTGCTTGGTATAGACATTCGCACCATTGGATACGAGCTTCAGCTGCTCACCAAATTGGTCTAGCGCGCTTTTCAATGAATCCTGCTGACTTAGCTTAGCCACAAACCTTGGTACATAGGTTTGCTTGCAAAAACTCCACATAAACAGCGAAAACTCTTCTCTCGACGCAGATTCCCCCATAATCTTGACCACGTTCTTAACCGTTGTCTCAGGGAGATAATCGTAATGGTCATTACTGGTGAGAATATCATTAGGGATTTGGGCACTGCGTAGTAAGGTGTAGATTTCACCATCAATATGTTTGAACAGTTCCGCGAACAGCTCGACTTCCTTCTTATCTACCACTGTCATTATCTGAGAGGTATCTGGCATCCTTTCCTCTTAATCTGTTCTTTCAAGCACTCAAATTATCACCTTATTTAAGATAGCAGAACAAACGATGGGTTACCTAGGCCTACTAACCGAATATCTCCGTCAAAATAACGAATAAACAAACGGTTAGTGGCCAAGCTCGTGTTTACTGACTTGGTAGATTACTGAACGGCTAGCTCCCCTCTGCATACCCAGAATGCTCGAACATGGTCATAAATCAGATTAAACACAAACGCGTAAATGGTAATAAAAATGGTCACGCCGATGTCCATCAAAAATGCTTGCCATAACCCCACGTTAAGTAAGTATGCCATCACAGGGATTGTCGCGATCAACAAGCCAGCCTCAAATAGCACGACATGAAAAACACGTAATTTGAGCGAACGCTTTGATTTTTCACCCGTGAAATAACGATCAAAAATACGGTTAAAACAGTAGTTCCAAATCATCGCGATAGTCGCAACAACTATCATGGTTCCTGATAAGGCATTCACATCGTGATCAGTAAATATCGCTAAACCTATAATTGACAGTGTGACGGCCAATACTTCAAACAACACCGAGTGGAAAACTCTCTCTAACGTACTCATACATTCCTATAGCAATTTATAACATGGTGGACTTACCGAAATTATGTCACCGAAAACAATAAGAGAAAGTTAACAGCCATCACGTTTAGTGATAGCTTAAGTATAAGTACCCCATTTTGTATTGAGCGAGAGATAACATGTACAGTTTTGAGCAACTAAAAGTCTTCGTCACGGTGTGTGAAAGTGGCTCTTTCTCTGCCGCCGCTCGCAAACTGAAACGAGCTCAGTCTGGGGTAAGCCAATCGATAGCCAACCTCGAAATTGCCATTGACCAAGAGCTGTTTAACCGAGAGAAAAACATCCCCGTTTTAACCAGCAAAGGTAAAGCGTTATTGCCTGTGGCTAAGTCCATTCTTGACCAGCAAAAGTACTTCGATCAAAAAGTAGAATCGCTGACCCAAGAAGATGAGCACGAACTGATCATTGCGGTTGATGAAAGCATCATAGATAAGAACTTTATTAAGATAATCAGCTCACTCGCCGATCAATTTCCAATCACACACTTCGATATCATTACCACCTCAACCTTTGATGTTGAAGACCTAGTAAGACGCGGAAAAGCACAGATTGGCATCATCTACGCGGATGGCGAACTGAAGGTCGATATGGATTTCTTTTTGCTGGGCCAAGCGCGTTTCCTAACTGTTAGCTCTGCCACTCACGAACTGAGTCGCATGTCCGTTGTACAAGACTCAGACCTAAAGCGCTATCGCCAATGTGTGCATCGCAGCTCAAAACAACGCGAACTGTGGTTCACCTACGGTATTAGCTCGATGCTTTGGTACGCCAACAACCACAAGACCATTGTTGATCTCGTTGAACAGAACGTGGGTTGGGCTAATGTGCCCGAGATGATGGTGATGGAAGGCATTCAAAAAGGCGATCTTGTGGCGTTGCCTGTCTCACACGAGCATGGTGGTTGGATTACTCCAGTGGGTTGTTTAGTTTCTCGCAGCCACATCAATGGCCCAGTTCTCACCAGCCTTATTGAGCAACTTAAGGGACACTCACTGCAATACAATCAATGGCAGGAAAACTAACCTCCCCTATTCTTCACACATCGTCAATTCAGAGATTCAATATCGGCGCTGAACTCACCACCGCTACCTCATTTCTGCTTATCTTGCCGATAAATATCTTTGTCGTGTGGATAAAACACCCTAGTTGATGTCCAAAAGTGACCTAACTACACTGCGATCCCAACGGGTTTGTCTTTTCAAACAAATTTAGACGGACCCAAATCGCTCTTTAACACCACTGACCCAACTTCAAATCTCTCAGATAAACGCTCTGCCTTGCAGTCGCTTATTCCGGTTTCAAATAGATCACTTTTTGAATATTAATTCGCACCCAGTTTATGAGCGCTCTTTGAGTGCTTTTTTATATCTAAATGAACCTTTTGGAAAATTTGTCGTGAACGTTTTAAGAAATATTTGCCCTGAGAAAATGGGTAAAGAGCGTAACAAACGAGAGTATGATTTACGCGTACTTAATTGTGTCAGTGAAAGCGAATATGAATCGCGTATGGCGGTTTGGAATAGCCTAGCGTTAACTGCTACTCCGTCTGCTTCGGAAACAAAGGGCTTCATCGATGAGTCTTTCAACAAATTACAAAATGACTTAAAAGAGACAAGTCGTGAGTTATCCATTAACTACACCGACTTTATTGCGATGGCACATGAAGAAATCAATTACATCAAGATTTTCGTTGCCGATAAAACCTCGCAATACGGTTGGTACGCAGCCATCGCTCTGATGATCATCGGCACCGTTGCTCTGTGTATTCAGTAAGTTAGGTTCTATCTTCAGCTGAAGATCCCTTGAGCGCTTTCATACGCGCTAACTAGAAAACAAATGACTCGCTTCATTTGTTTTCTAGCCACCACAAACTCACTCTCCCATCAGATTTAGCAAGTCTTGCGTCGCCTTTTTAGGATCTTCGGCGTGACATATCGCAGAGACTAATGCCAACCCATGGATGCCTGTTTGCGTTAACTGAGGGATATTCGATTCGTTGATTCCACCAATACCGACAATCGGCAGCTTCGTTGTCTCCAAAGCCATTTGAATACCTTCATAACCCCAATGCTTTTTTAGATTAGTCTTGGTCGGTGTTGTAAAAAGCGCACTGAGACCAATGTAATCAATCGGCAAATCGTCAGCTTGTTGAAGTTGTTGCTCATCTTCTATCGACAAACCTAGAATCTTATCTGGTCCAATCAACTGACGCGCTATGATTGGTGGCATATCCGATTGACCCAAATGTAAGCCATCGGCATCCACCGCCAATGCAACATCGACTCGGTCATTAATGATCAAAGGTACGTCTGTTCCTGCCAAAATAGACTTAACAGCTTGTGCTCGTTCAATGAACGCTCTTACATCTCCATGCTTTTCTCTTACTTGGACCATGGTGACGCCACCAGCAACTGCTTGTTCAACCACGAACTTGAGCGTATCTAAATCTTGTTGGTCATCCGTTACTAAATAGAGTTTATAAAGGGTCATATCGCACCTTTGGCGTTGAAGTCTAAATTGAGTTGTTACCATTTTACCGACAATTATCATCATGTGCATGGACGTTAATACTAAATTAGCTCAATTAAGCGCGCGCCATTAAATATGCAACCCGTTGAAACTGTGTTGAAAAAACTGAATTACTTAACTAAAGCGTTACTTTTTACACAAACTATTCACTTTGAGTATGCCCGACACACCGTTTTATGAAATACTGCTCTGTGAAGGAATCAGGTCAATATAGGGATAGTTATGCGCCACCTTTCTATAGCGCTCAAGATCAAGCTGGGTTATGCCATCTGCTTGCTCTTTTTCGTCATTTCAGGCTTTGTGAGTTACAAAGGTATCCAAACCTTGTCGAACGGTTTTAGCCAATACAGTGAGCTCAGCCATAAAGCGACATTATCAGGCAACATTCAAGTGCACTTTCTTCAGATGCGTTTAGCCTCTGAACGTTACTTAGAGTCATTGGATGAGCAATACGAAACGAATTATCAATCAAGCAAACTCGCGATTGATGAACTGCTGAACAATCTAATCCAAACCACCACCAATACCGATAGTCTCTCGAGCCTGCAATTAGTGCAAGACAGCGTTGCAGCTTTTGATTCGGCTTATGGGTCAATGAAACAAAGCCAACTCCTCATTGACCAGTTGGTAAATGTGGAGATGGTCAAAAGGGAAACCAACGCACTGAAAGCAGCTCAGAGCTTGTTGTATGAGTCTTACAACAACAACGATCCAAACGCGAGCTTATACGCCGGTATGTTGATGGAGAATTTCCTCGCCGCCAAGATCACTGTGCTGAGTTACTCAAACAACAACGACCTCAAAACCTATGAGGCCGGTAAAGACATTTTTGAATATGCTCTACCAGGTATCGAAGGTGATATTGAATCTCTTAAATCATCCCCTTATCAAAGTGAACTGATTGAAGATTTCTCTAACCAACGTGAAGCGTACGCGAAAGGTTTTGAGCAAGTTCATCAGCAGATGATTGAGAACACCCAAAGAACCGCTACCCTCGCCTCTATTGGCGATAGCTTAGCTATTTCGGTAGCTGATGCTCAAAGTATTCTCGAGCAGCAGAAACAAGCACTCACGCCAGTACTGCAAGCCAGTGAAAAACGTTCAGTTCAAATCATCATCTTGCTAACGGGTGTCGCTTTAGTGATTGGCATGACGAGCGCCGTTTTGGTGACTCGCTCTATCACCAAAGGCATCGCACAAGTTAAACAGATCACTAACGAGCTTTCTCAGGGCAACCTGAATGTGGAAGTGAACATTGAGAGCAAAAATGAGATTGGCGAACTGCTGACTAATATGGAGATCACCATTGAATCTCTGCGCGATATTGTTGGCCAAGTGAACCGTTCTAGCGTGCGTATTGGTGAGATGTCGGAGTCACTCAATCAAGTGACAAATAACAGCTCGACCAACGCAACACAATTGAACAGTGAAATGATCAATATCTCTTCTGCCGTTGATCAATTAGCTTCCAGCACATCAGAAATTGCGGCAAGTGCTAACCACGCGTCTCAAGTTGCCAACCAAGCCACCGAGAATGTGGCGATGGGACTGAAAGAAGTAGATAAGACACTGCATGAAATTGGCAGCGCCGATGAAAGCATGCAGGTCAGCAGCCAGAAAGTGACTGACCTACACAAAGAGTCGATGAACATTGGTGCCATTCTTGAAGTAATCAAAGGCGTTTCTGAGCAGACCAACCTGTTGGCATTGAATGCGGCTATTGAAGCTGCGCGCGCAGGTGAACAAGGTCGCGGATTTGCAGTAGTAGCCGATGAAGTAAGAACGCTCGCTAAACGTACCCAAGACTCTGCTAGCCAGATTGATGAGCTCATCACCTCACTACAACGTGGCGCTAAAGATGCGTTAGAGTCTATCAAAGAGAGCCACAGCACGGTTTCAGACGCTTCAACGCAGGCGCAGCAAGCTTCTCAGAACTTACATGTGATTAATCAACACATCCAAGATCTGAACCAAGCCAACAGCCAAATCGCGGTGTCGGTTGATGAGCAGGATCGTCTTACCAAATCACTGGGTGAAAACGCGCAAGGTGCAAACACTATTGCTCAAAGCAACCAAGAGTCGGTAAGCAGCATTTCAGGTGCAGCGAGCGACTTAACCGAGGTTGCTCATCACCTAGAGAGCCAAGTTAACCGATTTAGAACCTAGCCAGCCAGTCTATACACAGCTGACACAGTTCCAAACCAGTAATAAAAAGCCCCCTACACATAAGTGTCGGGGGCTTTTTTAAGTTAATCTAACTCTAACTTGTGGCTTAGAGTTAGATTAGCCCTACTGAATCTTCAAGCGTTGAATCAGAGTCTCTTCGTCTAACTGATACAACTCATCAAGCAAGTTAATTTGCAAGCTACCTGGGCCGCGAGAGTTTTCAGCCGCGATTTCACCAACCACGCCTAATACCGCTGCTGCAGCTAAACCACTATCATCACCAACAGCCGCGAAAGCACCCGTCAATGCAGTTAAAGTACACCCCATACCCGTCACATACGGCATCATTTGGTGTCCATTGTTTAACGTCACCACGCTGTCTTTGGTGACAACGTAATCTGTCTCACCAGATATCACCACATTTGCACCGTATTCAGCCACTAAGCACTGTGCAGCACCTAACGCAGCATCACTGCTATCAAGCGCATCAACGCCTTTGCTCTGCGCTTGTTCGCCCGCTAACGCGATAATCTCAGACGCGTTACCACGAATGATCAACTTATCGGCTAAGCGTGCAATTTCACGAGAAGTCTCGGTACGCAACGTACTTGCCCCACAACCCACAGGGTCAAGAACCACAACCTTGTTGTTCGCGTTCGCTTGCTCAACAGCAAAACACATTCTTGGCGTCCAAACACTGTCGAGCGTGCCGATGTTAATCACCAAAGCACCAGAGAAAGACATCATCTCTGCCAGTTCTTGTTGCGAGTGCGCCATAATAGGCGAAGCGCCAATCGCCAATAACGCGTTGGCCGTGTTGTTCATCACTACATAGTTAGTGATGTTCACAACCAGTGGTTTTTGCTCTCGTACTGCGCGTAGCGATTGAATAATTTGTTCAGTAAGCATGGGTAAATCCTTATTCGTGAAAGTCGCTTTTAAGCCGCTGTTGAATCATCAAGAGCGTTCAGCCCTTGCTGCCAAAAAGCCACTTCCATACGCGTTGCCGTTTTGAAGATATGAACGATGTTCTGACCGCGCTCGCTGTTGATATCAATTTCAGCAAGCAGCTGGTTGAAGTATTCCGCGCCCGTTGCCACGCCAGATTGGAACTCTTCTCCGCCGTATAGTTGCAGCCAGCTTGCGTACGAGTTGCCTTCTAATACAGTATCACTGCTTTCTAACAGCGCTTTACCAATCACGGCATAACCGATTGAACACGGAGCCAGTGCCGCATATAAGTCGACAAGATCACCCGTCATACCCGTATCTAGAACGTAGCGCGTGTAGGCAACAGTGCCGAAATCTTCAGGTTCGTTTTCTAAATCCGATTCGGTTAAACCCCACTGACCACAGTAAGTCACATGGTGAGAGATTTCAGAATCTAGCAACGCATGAACACTTGGCAGTGCACGACGCATATCAGCCAAGGTTTTAGCCTTGTAAATTGCCAACGCATAAGCGCGAGCATATTGCTTCAAGAACAGAAAATCTTGTTTCAAATAATGCAGGAAACACGGCTGAGCGAGTGTGCCGTTTGCCAGCGTTTTAACAAAATCATGCTCAGTGTAGTCTTGCCAATCTTGTTGACAGGCTTGGATTAAGTCTTGGTATTTCATGAGATTCCTTAGTCAAAAGTCGGTACGTAGTCAGCGGCTTTTGGTAGTGATTTGATAATGCCTTTGTCGAACATGAACTGTGCATAATCGTCGTAACGCTTTAGGTCTACAGCAGAAGGACGAAGTGCAAAACGAGTCAGCGTGTCGTTCCATGCGCGTTGGTTAAGTTCATTGTTCAACGTATATGGTGAATACGCGACAAACTCGCTCCATGACTCTTGTGGGTGGTTCACGATGTAAGTTGTTGCTTGTTCCAATGCTTTGTTGAACGCTTTGATCGCTTCATCGTCGCGCTGCTTTGCGTTCGCAACAAAGATAAGCTCATCGTAAGCTGGCACACCGTGCTCTTCTGGGAAAAACGCTTTTGCTTTAAAGCCCTCAAGGGCTAGCTGGTTAGTTTCAAAATTACGTAAGCCACCCCAGATTGCATCTACCTTGCCTGATGCCAATGAAGACGACAGTGCCCAACCGACATTGATGGTTTGCACGTCTGTAAACGCAACATTTTCTTGCGCTAACATAGTGCCGATAGTCGCTTCTTCGTTTCCTGCGATCGCAATACCGATCTTCTTGCCTTTCAGGTCCGCTAGCGAATCGTTCTTGCCGTTATCCAGTACCATTAGTGTGTTTAGTGGCGTCGCGATAAGGGTTGATGCACGAACCAAAGGAAGACCCGCCGCTACATCCATGGTTAAACTTGGTTGGTAAGTTACCGCTAAATCGACCTTACCTGCCGCAACCAATTTTGCTGGCGTGCTTGGGTCAGCTGGTTCTTGGATTTCAACCTCTAGGCCTTGGTCAGCAAAATAGCCACGCTCTTGAGCAATCACAATTGGGCCGTGGTTCGGGTTCACAAACCAATCCAACATCAGCGTCAGTTTCTTCTGTTCAGAGTCCGCTAGAGCATGACCTGAAACCAATGAAGCAAGCAGTGCCACTGCACCTATCAATTTTGTATTTTTCACGGTTAACCTTTCCTTTTGAATATTATTCTTATGTTGAGCGAAGCCATCATTGGTTTTCCCAAGGGATAGCTTTTTTGAGTAATTTATCTGTAACGAAGTAGAGCGAGATAGACAGCACCGCCAAGATGAACAAGGCAGCAAACATCTCATCAATGATCATGCGTGCGTTGGCTTGCAGCATTAGGTAACCCAGCCCTTCACTCGAACCAACCCACTCCCCGACGACTGCGCCAATTGGAGCAATCACCACAGCGACACGAATGCCAGACGCCAAAGTTGGCAGCGCAGCAGGCAGTTGGATATAACGCAACAATTGCCATTTCGATGCACCCATGGTCTTAGCAAGATCAAGATAGCCCGTCGGAGTATTTCGCAGGCCGTCGTAGCAACAGGTAGTTACAGGGAAGAAGATAATGATCGCCGCCATCACCACTTTTGAGGCGATGCCATAACCAAGCCACAGCATCAATACTGGCGCGATCGCAAATACAGGGATAGCTTGGCTGGCAATTAAGATAGGCAATAACCAACGTTTTAACGGATCAAACATCAACATCTGCAGAGCGAAAAATAGCCCCATAGACAATCCGAGTAACAAGCCAAGTAGGACCTCTTGCGCAGTCACCCATGTGTGTTTGAGTAACACATCGTAACGTTCAATCAGCTTTAAAAAGACTTCTGCAGGCGCTGGCAAAATGAAGCTCGGCATCTCGAAGACAACCACAACTAACTGCCATAAACCGAGAATCACAGCACTGCTGATAAGCAAACGAACAACAGGATTCATCTGACGAGGGCGTGCAGTGGTAGTCTGTGCGTTAGTTGAATGAGCCACAGTTTCGCTTCGCGTTAGATCATTCATAATCACGCTCCAACTGATCTAAGATCGCTTGTTGTAACTCAGCACATTCACCATCTAACACTCTTGGTGTGGCAGTGAGAGGCACAGATAAAGACTGAGCGTTCGCCGGTGTGCCTTGCAACACATACAAATTGTCCGCCAAACGCACCGCTTCTTGTGGGTCATGGGTGATCAACACAACGGTTTTATCTCTCAACAGCTCACACGCTAAGCTCTGTAGTTTGTGTCTCGTTACCGCATCCAGCGCAGAGAACGGCTCATCCATCAGCACCACTGGCTTGTCTTGCATTAAAGTTCGAGCCAAAGCGACACGTTGACGCATACCACCAGACAACTGATCCGGCATCGCATTCGCATAATCAGCCAAACCAACCGCAGCGAGCAACTCGAGTGCTTGATTGGTTTGTAGTGCTTTATCAGAAGCTAGATTTTGAAAGCGATGACTCAGGCAAACATTGTCGATGACCGATAGCCACGGCAGTAACAAATCCTGCTGCGCCATGTAAGCGATGCGATCCGTTAAAGGCAATTCATCGGACGTTGCCAATGTGCCCTGCCACTCCACCTTATCGTCCAGCAAGCCTGCCAGATAACGCAATACCGTGGTTTTTCCGCAACCACTTCGACCCAGCAATACCGTCCACTTACCTGCGTTTAAGCTAAGCGACAACCCAGACAAGGTCGCGTACTCGCTGTCTCGGTAACGTAACGTCGCGTTGCTGAGTTGAACGCCAACCGTATTAACGGACATTACCGTGTCCAGCGAAGAAGTGATTTACCGGGCCATGACCTTGACCAACTTGCAACTCATCAGCATGAGCAATCGCGCGAGAAATGTATTGTTTGCCTAGGTCAACAGCTTCTGCCAGCGTGTTGCCCTGAGCCAAGAAAGAAGCAATGGCAGATGAAAGCGTACAGCCCGTGCCGTGGGTGTTTTTAGTCGGGAAACGCTTCGCGCTAATCAAGGCAGACGTCGTAGGGAGAATCAGTAGATCGTTACTGTTTTCATCTTTCTCTAAATGACCGCCTTTGAGAAGAACGGCTTTAGCACCTAGTGCGCGTAAATCTTCAATCATGCCCTGCATTTCAGCTTCGCTTCCAGGTACCGGCTTGCCTGTTAGCGCGGCGCCTTCTGGCAAGTTAGGCGTAATGATGTCTGCGAGTGGAATCAGCTCTTGCTTTAGCGTGGTGATAGCCGAGTTTTCTAACAGCAGATCACCACTTGTCGCGACCATCACAGGGTCAATCACTAAGTGTTTAGGTTGGTATTGTTTGATTTTGTCCGCGACGACTTTGATGATTTGCGAATCGGCCAACATGCCGACTTTCACAGCTACGATATTCAGATCAGTGAAAACCGCATCTAACTGGCTAGCGACATGGTCGAGTGGAATAGGAAAAATGGCGGAAACGCCTTGCGTGTTCTGGGAAGTGATCGCGGTAATTACCGAACAAGCAAAACTACCTGTAGCAGACATGGCTTTAATATCAGCTTGAATACCGGCACCGCCACCACTGTCTGAGCCTGCGATCGTCAATACAATCGGAGTGTTCGTTCGAATCGAATCATCAGCAGAGTGCTGTGAAGCTGAGGCTTTTGGCGTTAAATCTTTTGAAATAGAACTGTGTGTCATTGTCGCTCCTACTATCTTACAAGACGTAGGAGAACGAACACTGATCGAAGGAGAAGTCGCATTAGGCTCATGAAAGTTTTCATGTGTGCAGACGTAGATCGAGTGCTTATAGTTCCCTACGCCAGTGTTAACTGAATCAGGTTCAACGGGTCTCGATTAACGATCTCAGCAAACACCAAATAAGGTATATGCCCCCCGACTATTGATAGCGATAGTAACAGCACTCTCACAACTGAGGTACTGATTTTATTCAATTATAAGAATTACGCATGAATAAATTTCAATTAGGCACAACAAAACAAATACTTATAGCGTTCCTTTAGATGGCTTCGACTGTATCAACAAGCACAGCACAATCAGAAACATACCTAACCAACCTATAAAAGGAATCAGCTCACCGACAACGCAGACGGCAAGCACCGCTGCGACTACTGGTTCAAACAGAGTCAGCAGATTGGCACTGCTCGCGGTCACGTGGCGTAAACCAAAACTGAACGCGATATAGCCCAAGCATTGTGGAATTAACGTCAAATAACTCACCACCAATATATTGGTATTCGATGCGAACAAGTTATCCCCCGTAAACCAGAGCGTTGGCAGCAACAGCATCGCACCAAGGCCAAAAATACTGCCCATCGCCGCTTGAGACTCAATGTCCTTGTCTATCAGTGCTTTTGTCGCCCAAGAATAAATGGCGTAACACAACCCAGCGAGCAAACCTAAAGCAATACCCAACAGCTTGAGATCATCACCTGACTCATTCGTAGATGAAGATTCTGAAAACACCAACAACCCAATACCCACCACACCAATCGCAAAGCTAGTGAGCCAACGTTTGTTGATATTATTCTTTTTGCTAATCAGACACTCTAACAATGCCGAAAAGAAAGGTGCGGTTGCAATCGAAACCACGGTACCAATCGCCACGCCTGATAATTTCATTGAAGAATAGAAAGCTAAAGGATAGACCGCCAAAGCCAACGCGCTCACTGCCAACAGCCTCTTGTTCTGCAAAAGTTTGTCGAAAGCGAATAGGATTTTTCGATACGCCAAGCCCGCTTGCATTAGGCCACCGACGCCCATAGAAAAAGCACCAATTGCTAATGGGCTTAGATCAGGAGCGAAACTTGCGGCGGTGCCTGTCGTGCCCCATAAAATAGAAGCAAACAAGATGGCTAAAGTGCCCGTTTGGAATTCGTTAACGCGATTGATGGCAAGATTCATTTCTATTACCCAATTTTCAGTTCTGAAATAGATAATAGTGAAGATTGATAAAAGTTAGTTTGCCGAAAGGACGCTATTGTTGTTTCTAAAGACTGTCTTTCATTGAGCCTAGAAACGCCCTTGGAGACATTCCAAAGTGCTGAGAGAAGCGACGACTGAAAGCAGAAACATCACTATAGCCCACATTTTCAGCAATCAATTGAACCGGTAAATCGGTATGAGTTAACAAGGCTTGGGCTTTCTCCATACGATAGCGAGTGATGTATTTAAGCGCACTGATGCCCAGGCACTCTTTGAAGCGTTTTTTAAATTGAGTGGGACTCAAACAGGCCGTTTCTGCAAGTTGTGAAATGGATAACGGTTGCGTGTAGTTATCCGCGATCAGCCTTTGTACCGCCCGGATTCGAGGGTCGATGCTCTTGCTCACTTGTTGTTGCTCTAACAGCAGTGAGAACACCTCCACGATTGATGACTCAATACCGCTATCGACCTGATATTCCAGCTGCTTCTCAACAAACAGCAAGAAGCTCATCAAAGGTGGCGTTATCGTGAAAACCGAGAGCTCATGCTCTAACAAGTGCTGCGGCAACTCCGCCATATCCGCGACAATAAACCGCGCTGCTTCATCCGCCTTAAACGCATGCGCGGTGGTTACTGGAATCACCACACATTCGCCCACGGCCACTTTGCCGACATACCCCGCCATCTCGATATTGATACTGCCTTGGATCGGCAATACCAATTGATGATGGTCATCATGAGCATGGGTATTAAATTGCTTGGTGTAAGATCGAATGCTTAAGCTAGATTTCATAATCAACGTCAGAGTACATTTCGCTAAGTTAGAGTAAGAGATACAAAGTTACATTATCACTTCCCTAGAGTCACACTCAATGCGCATCAAATTCATGCTAGCTAGGTGACATGATCAAAAACGGCCTCCAAATAAGAGGCCGTTTTGATTCGAATGCTAAATCACGTCAAAGATTTAAAACGATATTTGGTTATCCTGACCAACCACTACCTGAACACTATTTTGAACATCATAGATTTCAAAGCCATCAGCAACCGGATCTGCATTATCTTCATCACTGTCATGCTGCGCAGTACAGGTATAACCCAATGAGTAAGTACCTGGGTCAATGAAGCCCAGAGAGAACTCATAGTTAGTCTGTGCTTCATTCATTGCCACTGACGCTGAAGTGATCGGTTTCACTTCATCATTGCCGCCAATCGGAGCCATGTCAGCTTGTTCAACATTACCTTCATACAAGTACACCGACTGAACGAATGTATTGTCACCACCGTTACAAGTGTCATAGGTAGAAAGAGCAACAGTGCCTTCAATGCTTCCTGTCTCAACCGTATTGATAAGGCTTACAGACGTTCTTTGAATAGTGTAATCAGGGAAAGTCGAACTGTTCTTTAGGCCACGTCGAAGATCGAACTCGACAACAAAATCGTTACTTTGTTGGTTCACATTAAATGAGTTATTAAAGTAAAGTACGCCAGCGTTATCTTCTTTACCCACGCCTTGCGGGCACGCGCCTTCACCTTTCACTGTTAACTCACGAGTCATATCATCGTTTTCTATCACGTAAGATGGATCTGTTGGATGATCGCCGTCATTTGCGAACACACACAACTTATAACTGCCTACCGGAATGACCTCATTTTCAATCAAAGGAAGCGCCTCGCTACCTTGGTAATCCAACAAATTCACACTTAATGGAATCGGATCCTCACCATCTGGCAATGGATCGCCATTTTCATCAACGTAATCGCCGTTTTCGTCCGTTTTATACACATCATAAATCAGTGGTGAACCTCCCCCTTGAGGAAGTAAAGCGACCTTACTGAATGTCACGGTGACGTCTTTAACATCATCAATGGGCGCATCACTCACGCTCAAGGTAATGGGTGTCGTGCTGCTTGATGAACCTGAATCACCGCCACAACCAACAAGCCCAGCCAGCACAAGGCTCGCTAAAGCGGTTTCCTTTAAATACTTCATAACTCATTTCCTATAAATCACTGCTCAATAAAGGGCTTAGTTTGTTGCCCTCTTATTCTTTTCCTTAATGTGACTCATAGATAAACCGCGCTTATGGCCAAAATCGGTTAGCCCTATTATTTAGGGATTTCTTCATCCAAAAACTCTGTTCATCAAGGTGCACATATCAGGTCGCACATAGGTTAATTAAGTCTAGTAAGTAAATTGTCAGTAGTCGCACGTATTTGGCAAGGTTGCTGTCAATTGTGTTGGAATGGTCGATATGTATAGGGTCAGAGAGGATGATTGAAAGCACTCAAATCAAAATCAAAAATCGCCACCAAGATCAAAAAAGGCCGTTAAGACAGCCTGTTGCTGAACTTAAACGACCTTTTTATTGAATGTGGATTAAGCTAATTCGATATTAGCTCATTCAAATTCACTTATTTTTGAAGTTGCTCTTTAGCCGCTTCAACCTTAGAAAAATCTAGGCCAAGCTCTTCAACTGCTTCTTTGATTAGCGCAGGATTTTGCATTACCTGACCCATCAGCATTTGAAGCTTATCTTGTGGTAAACCAAGTTGGCTGATTGTCGCCATTGCTGCAAGAGGGTTCTCTGTCAACGTCTTGAATATCTCGCTGATCTGCTCGTCGCTGATATTGTTCTCTTTCAACATTGCTAAAATCGGGTTCATTTTTTTGCCTTTGAAACACTAAATTAAATAGGAGCACAGCATACCATCTAGCTGTGCTCGATTGTACTAGCAAGTGACGCTTTGGTTTAACACGAACTGTGCTTTTCCCAAACGCAAATAATGCTTGGGCTTAGCGAGACTCTAATGGGTAAGAGCGGTAGCTCCACATACCATACGTTCTCAGTGCGTCACGGTAGATGCCTAGAAGCTCACCACTGCTCGCTTTCTTAAGATCTTCTAGCGGCTTATCTGGGTAAGAAACCGTATCAAATGTGATGCCCTGAGGGCCCGTTTGCCAGCTCGCGATCTCAAACAGAGTTTGACCACGACGAACATGGCTTGCCGAGCTAATAATAGTCGCATGCTTAATATCATGACGAGCAAGCGCATAGCTACTGAACAAGGCATTACCTACCGTGCTGGTCGCGTAGTTCTCTTCAATGATGCGGTCTTTGCTTACCCCTTTTGAGATAAGCCAATCCGCCATTAACTTGCCTTCTGTCTTATGGTTCTTAGGTACACCGCCGGTTAACACGATCATCGCGTCTGGGTTCGCTTTCGACATTGCTAATGTCGTTTCAAGACGTTCAATCAAGATCTCATGCATAGAGCCATCTGGATTAAGCGCATAGCCCAAAGTAACAATGGCACCGTGGTCGCTCAACAATCCCTTATCCGCAGACTCTTTAAGAGATGTTTCTAACACGCGGTCGACCGTTGCAAAAATACGTTTGATATCTTCTGCTTTACCTTTATTCAGGCTTTCCAGCTTCTCCATGTGCTTATTCGATTCACTTTCATTGCCTTCAAATCGCTGCCAAACCGCTAGATACGCATGAAGGTCGACATCGTCTGGCGCAACCGTCAGTGCTTGTTCAAACAGCTCAATCGCGCGCTCTGCATTCTTGTTGTAGATCTGAGCGTTCGCTGCCGAGATCAGCAAGTCAGTACGGTAAGGTTCTAACTGGTAAGCTTCTAACAATCGGTTGGTCACAATTTCCATGTTACTTGGCATTTTAGCCGTGAAGCCCGCGTGTGAAATTCTTGCCGGAGACTTAAACGCCTGCAACGCATCAAGAAGTAGTTGGTCGACAACTTGTCGCTTAGTCACCAACTGCGCGTAATCCGCAGAAGCCTGTACAGCGCCATCGTTAGCAGCAAAAGAGTAAGGTGTTGCGCCAAAAGCGAGCATGCCACCAAGAGCGAGGGCGATAATGTTCTTTTTCATGGAAAGATCCTGTGTCGTTAAGTGTTCACATCAGATTTGCTCACCAATGTAAGCCGCCAAGATTAAAAAACCGTGAACCAAGCCTTACTCTCCAAGGTTTATATTTATTTGTTGCATAAGGTGTGGCTGCAGATCACGATTTTATGCGCCAGAGTAAGCTCAAATATCCAGATAGCTTCGAGTTATCGTAGCTCCCTTGATATCTTTGGAATATTTAACTTCGAATCCCACCTGCCTATTCTATCTAAATCCGTAAGTTTCGAAGCTCAATATCAAACCTAAATGTACATTTTATGTTCATAATTTCAGCAACTTAAAACGCTATCTCTCTACAAGTCGACGCTCATTCACGTTTGCTCAACCAAGTTCAAAAAGCACAGAGTGTGATATCAAATCCGTCAATTCACAGAAAATTCAAAAATCAATCATTGAACGATCGTTCAAGTGGTGCTTTAATAAATGACCAATACAAGGAGTTACCCCATGCTTAAGTTCTATTTTCACCAAACACCAAACCCAATGAAGATCGCTCTGTTTTTGGAAGAGACAGGCCTAGATTTTGAACTTGTTCCTGTCGATACCTTAAAGGGTGAGCAGCATTCACCGGAATATCGTTTGATCAATCCAAATGGCAAAACGCCTGCGATTGAAGACGAAGGACAACGTGTATTCGACTCTAACGCTATCCTGCTGTACCTATCTGAGAAAACAGGCAAGCTAGCTGGTCAGCCAGAAGACAGAGCTGAACTATTATCTTGGATGATGTTTATCGCCAGCGGACTTGGTCCATACTCTGGCCAATCAGTACACTTCCGTCATGCTGCGCCAGCAGGCTTAGATTACGCGGTAAACCGTTATCTACGCGAAGCGCAACGTCACTACGAAGTGTTAGAGAAACATATGGAAGGTCGTGAATTTATCGTCGGAAATGAGTACACCATTGTCGATGTCGCTGCATGGGGTTGGATTGATAAAGCACCTTTCGTGCTTGGTGAAGAAGGCCTAGAACCTTACCCGAACTTAAAGCGTTGGTTTAACGCCATCAACACTCGCCCTGCTGCACTGCGTGCTCGCGAAATCGGCAAAGACGTTGAATTTAAAACCGAACGTGATGAAGAAGCGAAACGAGCACTGTTTCCTTCGAATTATGCGAAGTAGAAGTAGTAGAGTCTGACAATGAGGCCCAGTAGCAATCTGCTGGGCCACTTTTCTCTATTTCCCTCTCAAGTTAAACTCAAACTACACCTCTCCGCCTTCATTCAACATCCTCTACCTTGATTCAGTGACACCAACTAACCTATTTTGTAAGTGTTCTCAAAGCCATAAGTAACTGTTACAAATCATGAAATACGGTTTTAGGGCTACTTGATATGAGATCATAATGATACTCTATATATCATTAAATATTTCATAGGCTTTGAAACGAGCCTTTAAGTCAATCTAAGCGTGGTTTGTATATGATGAGCATCGAGCACGATGGAACTACATTCATTGTCGACAAAGAAGTTCGCCAAGCTGTAAGCAGCACGTACCCAGTAGGTATGGATGGGGTGTTGTCTCTAAACGACATTCAGCGCCTACCAGTTAAGAAACTAGCGATCAGCTTTAACGGCTCGACCCTAACACTAGCAGAAGATGTGAGAATTGTAGGTAGAGTGGCGTTAGTGATGGAGAAGAAGTGATGGAAAAGTTAACTAACTTATGTCAGAGCTTAGCGAAAACACATTAGAGCTCTTGCAAAAGTTTATTATTAATAAGTTTGATTCTGATTTTTCAATTGAACACAATAATAATATCGATTTCTCATTACTCAACACTATAGAAAACTTAATAGAGACTCAGTATTACGGTAGCCCGAATATAGCCGTTATCAACAATAAGCTTATCTCTGTCCAAAGCTATGATTCCTTAAATCACGCGTTTACTGACATAGATATACTTTGGCTTGAGCAAAATAACCTTCTACCTCACTTTATCCACGTTGGTTGCTGGTTTAACAACTGGACCCTTTTAGGAAAATTTAACAACTTAATATCTATTAGAGCTGCTTTCAATGAGCCACCTGCTAATCCAGCCGAATCTGGCCACAACCCATTCCCTTTGCTTCAAGAACTATTCGTCAAAAGAAATTTTAACGCAGTGCTTCTGGGCTTGTCAGACTCTGTTAATACGATTGAAAAAGTTGTTTTTGAAGCCGGTTCAGATAAAATCATCAACGTAGCTTCTATAAATAGTCTTGTGTCACTACAGGATCTAGATATTAAGTCCTCTCAGGTTGACGAGTTAAGCCGTCTAGAATGTAAGCACTTAAATACACTCATACTCAACCAACCAATCAACTTAAATGAACTCGAAATGTGTCCGAACATTGCGTTGTTAATCGGTGATGTTGATACTTCAACCCCACAAACAAAAGGACCATCGCTTAGAGTCCTTTCGTCAAATCTTAGTTCAAGAAAAACATTTTCACTAACGAATATAGACACTCAATGTCTTGAAACATTGTATTTAAGCTCTTCTCCATCAATCATGATTGAGCATCATATACCAACATTAAAACAGCTTCACATTCGGAAAAGCAGACAAGTATTTAGCTTTTCTATACTTGAATACCTGCCAAATTTGGTAAGCCTAGATTTACACGAACAAGACGTAGACACTAATTTAGCGCCAAACTGGAAGCACGAAAATATCACGTCATTAGGCCTACAAAGAACAAACGTTTCAGAGCTATCTTTTATTCGCTGTTTTACAAATCTCAAAAGACTTAATGCGAATTCCAATCAGATCACCAATATAGAACCGCTAATCTCATTGGAGCATTTAAATCACGTTAATGTTCAGGGTAACAATATCCTTGACGTACCTGTCGCTATAGCAGAAAGATTCCAGTTTCATAAAGAACTCTTAAGAGGAAGAAATGAAGATGAAGATAGGAAAATATCACTCGGACGAAATCCACTTATCTCCCCACCGATGGAAATCGTTGAGCGTGGCGCTGACGCGGTCAAACCTTATTTCGAGTCAATGGTCGGTGAAACCGAGGAATTAAATGAAGCGAAGATAGTTTTCCTTGGTAATGGGGAAGTTGGTAAGACATCACTAATGAAAGCCTTGAGTGGTGAAAAATTCAATTCTAAAGAGAAAATCACACACGGTATAAACATCAAAAAATATTGTGTTCCTATTAATGAACGATACTCGGTAGAAGCCACCATATGGGATTTTGGTGGCCAGCAAATCATGCACGCGACACACCAACTTTTCTTATCACGTCGCTGTGTTTACGTCCTTGTCATCAATGACCGCAAGGACGACTTACAACAAGACCAAAAAATTGAGTACTGGCTTCAACAAGTTCAAACCTATGGCGGTGATTCTAAAGTGATCATTGTTCGAAATAAACTGGACATGTGCGACGTTAATAACCTTCAGGAAGGCAAACTCAAAGAAAAATTCCCAAATCTGCTAAAAGTCGAAGGGGTTTCATGTGCGGATGGCACAGGTATTGAAAAGGTACGTAACCTAATAAACGCACAGGTAGCACAACTTCCAATGCGGAAAGTAAAGCTAGCAAGTAACTGGATTCAGGTTAAGAACGAAATCAAAGCTCTTTCTTATGAGCAAGACCACCTGCCACTGTCAGCTTTCACAGAAATTTGCTGTAAACATGGAATTAATAACAAAGAAGCTCAGACAACCTTACGTCATCTTCTACATGATTTGAGCGTAGTCATTGCGTTTGAGGAGCTCGCGGACTTCGATATGGGCATACTGAACCCGCATTGGATCACTGATGGTATATATACAATTATCAACTCAGACCTACTAGCCAGTAACAAAGGTTATATAAAGCTACCTGAAGCACAAGAAGAACTCGATCATATTTACCCTGGCAAATACGCTGGAAAAGCTCGTTTCATCGTAGAATCAATGATGCAATTTGAGCTTTGTCACCCAGTTGGCTCAGCAAAAAGTAAGACTTACTTGGTACCTAATCTATTGCCAACAGAGGTAAAAAGTAAGGAACTCAATTTTGGCTTAAACACCATACGCTTTATTTTTAAATACGAAAACTTGTTACCCCCGGCTCTCTTTCCTAAGCTTTTAGTCAGGCTAAGTAGCAACATCAGTGCGGATCGTCGTTGGCGAACTGGTGCAGTGCTTTCCGACTCATTACTTAATGTACAAGCTCTTATTGAAGAAGACAGTGTAGATAAAGTTATAAAAATTGTTGTGACTGGTGACCAAGCTAGAGATTTTTTTTCACACATTAGGCAAAGTGTCAGAAGCTTAAATGGTAGCAATTCCGAAAGACTCGGTGTTCAGGAACTGATTCCATTACCTCGCAGTAACGGTCATACAGTAAGCTACGGCGAATTAATCGGTCATGAATTAGATAACATTGCAGAATATTACAATGGCACTATTCGTGAAAGTTTCTCTGTAGCTACGTTACTGAGTGGGATAGAATCAAGGGAAGAAACAGATAGAGCTGTGAATAGGATTAAGAAGGATACGATTGTGAATGTGAATGTAAAAACGGGCGATAACATCATTAATAACACAAACACCAATAGTAATACTCAAGACCAAACACAAACAGCCATGCAATCACAACAAGTCAACATCAAAGTAGAGTTAAAAGGCCTTAAAGGTAGTGCAGAAAACCTATTAGAAGACTTGAGAGATGATGCACAAGATGACATCACAGACCTCAATGAACGTAAACGCTTCATTAGGGAATGTGACAAGGTTGAAAAAGCTTTAGGTATTGTTGAAGAAATTGAAACTGAAGACGAAGCTAATCAGAATCTAGGTAGCTTTGCTCGTATTAAAGATTTTCTTGAAAATTCTTTAGATAAGACAGGCAATATTGGGCAAACAATGGAGCTGTTGGGCAGTAACATTGGGAAAGTCCGTGATTTAGCAAAAAAGTATAATAAAGTTGCAGGATTTTTTGGTTTACCAAGCGTTCCGGAAGCTCTTCTATAATATTTCGACAAACTGAGCACAATTGATGGGGCGATCAATCACGCCCCTTCTAGTTCCATATTTACAACTTTAACTTTTCTAAACGACAGGTACTTGGTAAAACCAGTACTAATAATCGCTTTGCCATTAGCAGAAAATCCTACATGCCCAACGATAATAACGTCGGAACCATCCAACTCTGAAACTTCTGTCAATTTGAAGTTCTTCAACAACTGTTCTTTTAGTGAAAATGAAAGACTGACACTTGGCTCCTTCCTATAGTCGCCGTAATTCAGCCACAACGTTCCATTCTTATCGACGTTTAAGGTGTTAATCGTTCCCCAGAAGATGAACTCCTTACCAATATGCTCGCGACTTACTGAAGATATTGGTACCAAGAAGTCAGACAGCACTCCTTCAATAACTGCTCTACCACCATCTGTAACGATTTTGATGGTTTGCCCTCTTGCATAGTGAGGATTTCGGCAAAGGTTTGTTAGTAGAGCTCTTAGTGATTTATTTAAAGGAAAACCACTGCCATTACCCAAGCCTTTGGATTGCTTACTGCTTACGCGTGTTGATTCTTCGTCACCGTACAAACCATTGTCTTTGGAAACATAAAGAGAGTTAGCGCCGGTTTTATCCAAATCGACTTTTAAATCGGCGGTTGTTTCACCATCACCGTGGCTTTGTTGCGTAATTAAATTTAAAGATAGAACTACCCCGTTTCGCGTATTTCT
>NZ_JBFSUL010000025.1:0-63982 GCF_041467395.1 Vibrio sp. 10N.247.310.98
CTCAGGCCTTGAAAGCCGCTTAACAGAAATGTCCAACTTTACGGGGTCACTTCATATGAGCAGGCTTTTTAATATCTGCTAACAAATGAGACTGTAGACTGTATTGTCTAACAAACAGATGAAAAAAAGCTCGCTAATGCGAGCTTCTTTATCATTCAAATTTGTTTGGTATTACGATTTAGCCGCCGCTTTCGCTTGTTCAGCACGCTTACGGCGAATCTCTTTTGGATCGGCTAACAGTGCACGGTAGATTTCGATACGGTCTTTATCACGAACCGTCGCATCTAGCTTAACGTTACGGCTGAACACGCCAACCTTATTTTTCGCTAAGTCGATTTCTGGATACAGTTCCAAAACACCAGACTGCGCAATAATCTCTTCCACAGTCGCGTTTTTGTTCACCACCAAGGTAAACACACGCTGTTCGTGCGGAAGCGCAAACACAACCTCTACGTGGATCATATCTGATTCAATAGTCATGGCTTAGTAAACCTGTTTCGCGCGTTGAGTAAAAGCACTGACCATATTGCTCGTCAGCTCATTGAAAACCTTACCAAATGCCATTTCAATCATTCGGCTAGAGAATTCAAACTCCAACTTAAGCTCAACCTTACACGCTTGCTCATCGAGCGGAGTAAAATACCAACCACCCTGCAGTTTTTTGAACGGGCCATCCACCAGCTCCATCAAGATCTCAGCACCATCTGCTAAGCGGTTCGATGTGGTAAATGTTTTGCTAATACCAGCTTTAGAGACATCAACCGAAGCCACCATAGTTGAATCTGAAGATTCGATCACACGTGAACCAGAACACCCTGGCAAAAACTCGTGATAACGAGCAACATCATTGACCAAGTTGAACATCTGGTCGGCACTAAACGACACTAATGCTGAACGAGTAACCTTTGGCATATAGACTCCTGTTAAAGACAGCGTTACATTAACACAAACTGCAATTTTAATTGTATTGGGCCAGAGCGCAAATAAAAAGGATTCCCCAACTAGGGTGCAATCCGTATAATGAGGCCATTATGGCAAAGAATAAATCAAAATCAAAAGCCGGTAGTAATACCATTGCGCTTAATAAGAAAGCTCGCCACGAATATTTCATCGATGATGAGATAGAAGCGGGGCTTGAGCTACAAGGCTGGGAAGTAAAATCCCTACGTGAAGGCAAAACCAATATCGCAGAAAGCTACGTCTACATCCGAGATGGCGAAGCATTCATCAGTGGTATGACGATCACTCCGCTAACTCAAGCGAGTACTCATATCGTGGCGAACCCAACACGCATCCGTAAACTACTAATGTCGAGAAAAGAACTCGATAACCTTATCGGTCGTATTAACCGTGAAGGCATGACGCTTGTCGCAACCGCACTTTACTGGTCTCGCTCTTGGGCGAAGATTAAAGTTGGCGTAGCGAAAGGTAAAAAGCTGCACGATAAACGTACTGATATGAAAGAAAAAGATTGGGC
Source organism: Vibrio sp. 10N.247.310.98 (assembly GCF_041467395.1). Lineage (NCBI taxonomy): Bacteria > Pseudomonadati > Pseudomonadota > Gammaproteobacteria > Vibrionales > Vibrionaceae > Vibrio > Vibrio sp. 10N.247.310.98. The sequence goes on from NZ_JBFSUL010000025.1 coordinate 1,478, forward strand.
GAGAGATAAAGCACGAATTATGAAGAGTAATTTGCGTTAATTTTAAGCACTTAAACGCACAGTGCTAGACAGGGTAAGCTTTTCTGGTACTATGCAAATAACACTTGGGGCTGATTTAGGATTCGACAGGAATTTTGAAGTCTGAGGTGCATGCCGTGGGGCGGTTGGCCACGTTAAAAGCCGCAAAAAAATAGTCGCAAACGACGAAAACTACGCACTAGCAGCTTAATAACCTGCTCAGAGCTCTCTTACCCTAGCTTCCGCTCGTAAGACGGGGACCAATAAGAGATCAAACCCAAACTAGCTAGCGTGGCTTCTCCCACCTGAGAGGAAAAGCGCGAATTATAATTCAGGTTAGCCTTTAACTAGCGTGTCGGTTCGCAGGTTGCTGGTGAAATTAAAGATCGACTAAGCATGTAGTACCAATGATGAATGATTTTTGGACGCGGGTTCAACTCCCGCCAGCTCCACCAAACGTTTGGAAACAGCGTTATTTCAATAGGTTAGCGCCTTTTGGGATAGCGCTGTTTTTGTATGGGTGCCACAGTAAAGTGCCACACTTCATAAAGTCTATTCTCTTCCTTTCCCCTATTCAACACCTTGCATTATCATGGTTATCTAACTATCTGATTAATAGGTGCTTGCCAATGGAAAGAGGCGTTGTATTATCACCCCAGTTCTCGTACTTACCCACGGGGCAAGTTCTCTTTAAGTCGGCGGTAGATGACTTCGAGCTGCGCAAGTACCTCACGTATTGGGATAAAATAGACATTCCTAAAAGTTCATTCATCGAATTTGATTGCCAACAATTCAGAACCCTAGAGTCTTCTGGTCACCTGATTCGCACTCCTTATGGCAGCCCTCAATCATTCCGAGCTGTTGACCTTTCCAACGTCAGGCAACTCTATCTTGGCAATGCAATGTCAGCTCGCATTAACGATTGTACCAACATGACTTTAAACAGGTCTTGTGGTGACCAAATCCTACAGGCGCATGAGGATGTCTACCTTTTGCAATCAGGTAAAGAGCCGGGGCAATGATCAAAGGCTCAAGTTTCTACATCCCTCCTGTCATTCGACCCAGAAGACAAGCCAGCTATCGAGATAGAACTGTACAACATGCTTCCAGTACCTAGTGCCAACACACCTCTGGAAGACATACTAGAATTCAAACTTCAGCACCACGATGAACTAGTAGCGTTTAGGTGTTATCTAGATGAAATGTATCAACAGATTATTGGTGCTGCTGACATACCGAGCGCGCGTAACAGCCAGCTAAACAGGCTAGAGCAAGCTGTCAGAGACGTGGATAGAACAATGCGTGAATCTAGGATAAGAGTCTTCCCTGATTCCTTACGGTCTGTCCTGTCAGGTCTTGATGGCATCGTTGGCACAGGTTTAGCTGTAGGCGGTATTGTAGCGGCAGCCTCTTTTGGGGTACCCCCATTAGTAGCTGGTTTAGCTAGTGCTGCTGTGATTGCTGGTACAAAGATGATTCCTCAATCAAAGGGCACTACCAAGAACGACCTGACGTACCTAAAGAGCTTACGCAGCAACTTCCGATAGCATTACTCTAGTCAAAGAGCCTGTACAGCGTAGCCCTACTTATACCTAGCTCTTTGGCTGCTTTAGCTTTTGGTACACCGTTATCTAATAGCTTCTGGACATCATCCCTAGTGACTTGCGCTTTCGGTCTGCCGATGTGTTTACCTGCTGCCTTGGCTGCTGCTATGCCTTCCGCTTGACGCTCTTTGATTAGCTCACGTTCCATTTGAGCAACGGCAGCCAGTATTCCCAGTACGCCTTTCTGTGCTGCACTCATAGCACCATCGAATCTCATACCCTCTTTATGGAATTGAACCGAGACACCTTTCTTATTCATCTGCTCCACCAGCCCAACAGCATCACCTGCACCGCTACGACAGATACGGTCTAGACTGTGAACATGTAGTACATCTCCATCCCTGACATAATCCAAGCATGCCTGTAACTGCGGTCTGTCTACTGTCTTAGCTGATACCTTTTCCTCGAACACCTTATCCAGTTTCACATCTGCTAACTGTCTGCTGGTGGACTGCTCTGCTGTACTAACTCGAATGTAACCTACGTTCGCCATGCTTACTCCTAGTGTCTCAAAACCTCTTAACACTTACAGGATTTCATGTATCAAAACTCTAAGTCAATGCTTTTGAGACAACCTTAGATACAGTCTCATAAGGTATAGTTTTTTATATATCCAGAGTCGCTCTATGAAACTTACCGCACTGCTTAAAAAGCACCTGAGCTAGGACTTTTTACCTCTAAATAAAACCAGGCAATAACAAGTTAAAAATAAAAACCATCATGCCACGCAAAAACAAGAACATAACACCACCAAACAAGCCAAAAACCAACTTAAAATTGACATTATATGCTTAATTAGTGATATTTTATGCCAATCTTAATTATAGCTAAAAACTGACAATGAGCACGACAACCACAACATCGGATACCATCCAAAATAAGACATGGAAAATGCCAGATACTCTGGTGCTAATTTTCTTTATCGCGTTGCTTGCGACTGCAATGACATATGTCATACCTGCAGGCATGTTTGAAACACAAGACATCAGCTATGTTTCTGATGGTGCAGAGAAAACTCGTACCGTTCTAGATCCAGCTTCATTTTCCTATCACACCGACCCCCAAGGCAACCCGATTTACAATACTGTCGGACTATTCGCCAGCGGTGGTGATATCGGCTTAATGAACTTCGTATTTGAAGGTTTAGTGTCTGGATCTAAGTGGGGTTCAGCAATCGGCGTTATCATGTTTATGCTTGTGATTGGCGGTGCTTTCGGCATTGTGATGCGCACAGGTACTATTGATAACGGTATCTTGCGTCTCATAGACAAAACCAAGGGCAGTCAATCGCTTTTCATTCCAGTATTATTTGCACTGTTCTCGCTCGGTGGGGCTGTATTTGGTATGGGTGAAGAAGCCGTCGCCTTTGCCATTATTATCGCGCCGCTAATGGTACGTATTGGCTATGATGGTATTACTACGGTAATGGTGACGTACGTAGCGACTCAGATTGGTTTTGCTGCTTCTTGGATGAACCCATTTTCTGTTGCTGTTGCCCAAGGCATTGCTGGTGTACCTGTCTTATCTGGGGCATCGGTGCGTATCGCTCTATGGGTTTTCTTCACCGCGCTCGGCATCGCTTTTACGATGTGGTATGCGAATTCGGTAAAGAAAGACCCTTCGAAATCTTACAGTAAAGCTGGTGATGTTTACTTCAAGAAGCAACAAGGAGACTTGACTCAATCACGTTGGAATATCGGCGATACGTTGGTGATTCTCACCGTGATAGCGAGCATGACCTGGGTTATTTGGGGTGTAGTGGTTCACGCATGGTACATTCCTGAAATTGCCTCTCAGTTTTTCACTATGGGATTTGTTGCTGGCTTAATCGGTGTTATTTTCCGATTAAATGATATGACCATCAACGACATGGCCGATTCATTTAAGGAAGGCGCAAGTGTGATGCTAGCGCCCGCTATTCTTGTGGGTAGTGCTAAAGGTATCTTGCTGATTTTAGGCGGCGGCAGCGATGCAACCGAGCCAAGCGTACTGAATTCAATCTTAAGCAGTGCGGGCGGTGTGATTAGTGCATTGCCAGAAGCGATGGCTGCTTGGCTGATGTTCGCCTTCCAAGCTATTTTCAACTTCTTTGTAACGTCAGGATCAGGGCAGGCAGCTCTAACGATGCCATTAATGGCGCCACTCGCCGATTTAGCAGGTGTGACTCGTCAAGTCGCGGTTTTAGCATTCCAGCTAGGTGATGGCTTTACCAATATCATCGTCCCAACATCAGCTTCTTTGATGGCAACACTAGGTGTATGCCGCATTGACTGGGGTGATTGGGCAAAATTCTGCTGGCGCTTTATCGTGCTGCTATTCTGCTTGTCGAGCGTTATTATTGTTTCGGCTCACCTGCTGGGTTTTGCATAACAGCGCCTTTCAATATTTACGTGTATCTCAATGGGCAGTTTACTGCCCATTTTTAATCACAGCTTTCAATAACAATCATCCAACACAGACTCAGAATAGATTGTGAACCAGAGACAAAGGAAACTAGTGTGAGAAAAACTACTTATACCAATGATGTTCTAAATGGACACCCTGTAATATCTCAACTCAATGTTGATGACTTACCGATGGGATGCCATCGTTTCTGGTTTGAGGCACAAACTAACGGTGTTGGTCAAAATCATCATTTACCTGTGGTCGTCTATCGCGGTGAGCAAAGTCAAAATGCTCGCAAAATAATGGTAACGGCAGGCGTTCATGGTGATGAATTAAATGGAGTTATTACCGCACAGAAGGTCATTCAAAAGCTCGTAAACGAGGAGATACACGGCACAGTCATCATTATTCCGATGATTAATGTGTCAGGTATGTTGATGCACAGCCGAGATTTTATTTCATCGGATCCGGATGCATCCCCAGCAAACCTTAACCGTATATTCCCTGGAAACCCGAACGGTGATGCCTCACAACGTTTTACACATTCAATTTGGCAGAACCTACTCAGCCATAATGCGGATCTTGCTATCGATCTGCATACCCAAACTCGCGGAGCAGAGTATCCTTTGTATGTCTTTGCCGATTATCGAATCCCCGCAGCAATCAAAATGGCTCGATTGATCAATCCTGACTGTATTTTTGATGATCCAGGTGATGATGGCGTTTTAGAAACGCAGCTCAATAAGAGTGGTACGCCCACTATCACCGTCGAGGTTGGTTCTGGAAAGGTTTTACAACCCGACCTCATTGAGCGTTCAGTGAATGGCGTGATGAATATCCTGCACTCGGAAAATATCATCTCTACAAAGATAGATCAGCCTCACTATGCCTGCTTTGAAGGCAAAGAAACGGTGACCATTAGAGCCAATGTCGGTGGTTTCGCTCTCCCTCAAGTTAAGGTCAGTGAATCAGTACAATCAAAACAATTGATTTCAATTCAATATGATAGTTTTGGTTCTGAGAAACAACGTTATTACGCCCCTGCTGATGGCTATGTACTCAGTGTCAATCAAGATCCGATGCGTGAACCGGGCGCTTTGTTAGTCAGACTATTGAAGTAACACGTCACTTCATCAAATGGCTCTTTACTGATGGCATTTGAGTCGTTAACCCATATTGTGAAAAGGGGATAACTCGTCAGCGCTATCCCCTTATTATTACTTATAAATATTAATCACTTACTGTGATCGGTATGACTATGATTAGTATTACTGCTGAGAAAGCCCAGTACCACTGCGCCAACCATGACTGCACAAACAATGGCAAATAGACGTGTCATTTGTGCCGAGAGGGACGCAGATCCTGGGTGGCTGATGATCTGATAAGCCAAGGTCGTAAAATTAGTAAACAAGAGCTGATAAATCGTCAGATTCGCCTGCCGCCTGATAGCAAAACACGCAAGTTGCAAACCACACACCAAACTCACGCCATAAATAACCAAGATTGGAGCGCCTGACACCATCATGATCATCACAGGTAACGTAAACAGAATGCCAACGCCAGTGGTGACAAGCTTGTTTCGGCTGAATGTACGGTGGTCGTGATTCGATGGGCTTTTCAACATACTGCCAAGCGTAATCGCAATCAACATCGTTTGTGACACCGAATTTCCTACCAAAATCGCCAGCACAACCACAACCGCGGTCGCTTTAAATGCAACCATGATATAGTCACCAGTAGTGGGCGCATCGGAAACGGCCGCAGTCGGAAGGACATTCACTTCATCCCCCGGGAACAACCAGAACCCCAAGTAAGTGACGATCAAAGCTATCACCAGCTTTTCAAAGAACAATAGGGGCAATCCCGCCATTGGGAGATGCATCTGCTTGTTGACCACCACCATCACGATGACCACGATAATGGTCAGTGTCGCGATGATATCTTTTGTATTCTGATGGCTACGCTGATAACTCCAGAACAGCAATAGCCAGCAATAGAGGACAAAACCGGTTGGCGAGTCGACCAATACACTACCAAAAAACACCACACCAAAGCTGATTAAGATTAATGCAACAATCACCTTTAATATTAAATTAATCGGTGGTTTGGATGGCATCAATGTCATGAACATCACAACAAATATGGGCGACAAAACAGCGAGCATCTGCCCACTTTGTTGATGGTAGAACAATAGCGAAAGCGGCAGTAACACCAATCGAATAATGGAGTTAGCTGAGCTATGAAACATAAGTCCACACGCTTAGAATTCTCATCCAAAGCTGAGCAAGCCACTCACCTGGGGTACTTTGCTCTGTCATGACAGCCACTGTGGCTTGTGAACCAAAACGAATGTTGCTTGGAACCTCACCATGATCAAACACAATATTGACTGGGTAGCGCTGCGCGGCAATAGAATTGGTGTCTGAATTTAAAAAGCCAGTCTCTTGGTCAGTGCTATTGCTGCCACCCGTTCCCCAACCAATGCTATCAACCGTGCCGTATAGCACTCGCCCCGGTAACGCATCCAATACGATCTCAACTCTTTGCCCGACTTGTATATGCTCTAGCGAGTTTTCTCTGTATAACGCAGATATCCACACCTCTCGCGGATCAACAAAGGTCAAAACAGGTGAGCCTGCGGTTGCTCGCTGGCCTACCGTCAGTTGTAGGTTACTCACCACGCCATGAGAAGGAGCCATCACTTGGGTTTTCTGTAAGTTGAGCTGAGCCTGCTCAAGGGCTGCAATCGCCGCCAACACTTGTGGATTATCACTCCCTTCTGGCCCTAACGCTTGTTTTGCCTGAACCAAAGAGGCTTCTGCGGCTTTCAATGACGCTTCAGCACGATCACGATTCTCTATGGCGTTGTCTAATTCAGAGCGGCTAACCAGCCCTTTACTGGCGAGTTCACTCACTCGACTCGCTTGCTCTCGAGAATTATCCCGAGCCGCAACCGCCTCGGTCACTTTCGCTTGTGCAACGTTAACCGCCGCTGTGCTTGCGCCAATATTTTGGCCTACTTGAGCAAGATTCGCTTCAGCGGAACGCAAACTGATCTGATAGTTTCGAGCATCAATTTCAAACAACACTTGGTTCGTTTCAACGACCTGATTATTTTCAGTTTGCACAGACGTGATATTGCCAGAAACTTCAGGAGCAATACGCACAATATAAGAGTGAACACGGGCGATCCCCGTCATTGGTGTGACGCGGTCGGCCCACAAACTGTAAAGCCACACTACTAAAATAACCGAAATAATAATTAAACTAAGCTTACGCGAAGATTTTTCTGCTTTTGACATGCTCTCTCTCTCGATCCGACAGCACGATTTACTCGCCTGCCGAATACGATGTTTTAAAAATTAAAGTGAATTCCACTTCATTGTAGTCTAGTCGATCTGTCTCTTGAGTAAAAACAAACGATTACTTGAAATATTGTCACGGCAACAATCATCAATTAACAATTAACAATTAACAATCAACAAAAAGCCACACATCCCATTAATGAAATGTGTGGCTGTTTAGATCTGTTCTGCTACGAACTTAGATAAGTTTAGGGGTTACTCCATATCACCTAACAAGTAATCTTCATCGCTGCTCACTACTGCGCCGTGCTTCAAGAAGTTCTTACCTAGGATCATGCTGTATTCGAAGCGAGAGCGGTCTTGAAGGTTTACCCTTACTTCTTTCTCTAGGTCTCCGAGCTTAACCTTCATTTCTACCACAGGGCGAATGTTCACCTTCTCGCCTTTCTTGGCTTTAATGCGCATTACATCAATCACTGGCTTGGTGAAATCTTGCTTATCGCCTTGGTTGTTTTGATAGGTAAAGCTCACCATGTCTTGGCCATCTTTCTTAAATCGTTTGATGTTGACTGCGTTCATTGAGCTTACATCGGCACCTGTGTCGAGCTTGGCCGGGAACTTCATGCCGTTCACTTCTACTACTTCAATATGCCCAACTTTAAACAGTGGTTCGGCTTTCAGAAGGTAATCAGAACGCGTATTAACGTAAACGCCCTCTTTTGCCATCTTCTTGCCTAAAATAAAGTACGCTTCTTTCTCATTTGTATTGAGCACGTCGATGGCGAACTCTTGCGTACGCACTTTTCCAGACACCGCAAACTCACCACTTACAACCGGACGAGTATCATCCCCGACTTTAAGCTTCTTAATAATTGGCTTGGTCACCTTCTGCTTCTCACCATTTACATCCGTAAGATAAAATTCAACGGAAGCATCTTTGCCTTTACCTGTCATTTCAAAACTGTCGACCTTCAACAAAGGCGTATTGACAGTGAAAGAAGCCACAGCCTTAAGCGGGAAATCATCTAAGGTGATGTCCTCTTCCGGAGAGATAATCATAGGCTCACCAGACTCAGCCACATCACTAAAGTTCTTTGAACCTTCGGATAAAATATTCTCAGCACTGGTATCAATCATGAAGAGTTCGCTGGCTGTGTTGGTTCCAAATCTCAACTGCGACTCACTACTCGAGCGCTCACGTAGGTACACCAGAACGTCTTTAGTCGTGTTTTCATCGAGTTGAACAGGCACATACACCAAAGGTCTCTTCTTACCGCTCACGCTTAACATACGAACCAACGGCAATGTCATCTCTTTTTGCTTGCCGTCGTTGTCGAACATATCAAACGTCACTTCACTGTTCTTCTTATCTATATCGATGTCTTTTGCATGAAGGATGCTGTAGCGATTTTTTAATGAGAAGGTCGCGTTCATCGCCATTCCAGAGATAGAAACCACCTCTTTACGGCCTACCACCGTTGCGTTTTCTTGCTCTTGCAAGTAGTCATAACCTGCAAACACCAGCGCGTTATCCGCAAGGAAGGTTTTACCAATCAGCACTGGCGCAGAGAAGTGGCTTCTGTCGGTCAGGTTAACGTCGGTTTTTAGCTCTTGGTCTGCAATGGTGAGCGACATTTTTACGGTAGGGCGAAGCAAAGGCGTGCTGCTGGTGCGGCTGCGTATCATGCTGACACGCTCTAAAGGCGCTTCGATTAATACCATGTCTCCCGTCCGCGGGTTTTGAACCTTAAAAGACACCACAGCCTCATATTTCGCAAAGGTACTGCCATCCCAATCATCGTAATCAACATCGGAATTGTTCAACAGGTCTTCGGTTAACGCCGCCATCAACTCTTGGTCTTTGAGATTTTGGTAATCGGGATTAGAGCTCTTCACATGAATGTCTTCAGCATGCATAGAAGTGGTTTCCGCACCGGTATCAATTTTACCAATGAAAGGAACGTCTTTTAGCCCTTGAACGCTAGATAGGTACACGTTCTCAGTGCGACCTAATACCGACTTACCATCGAGTTCGTAAGTGGGATTTTGAGTGGTAGGTGAAGTGTCAGTAGCCAAAGTGTATTGTGAAAAAAGTAGAGTGCTTAAAAGAGTTAGAGCCAAAGGTATCTTTTTCATTAGTTGGTCCGTTGTGATCAGTTCACTAATAATACTGGCGTTTGCGCGAAGAGTTCCCCCACCAGCAATGGTTCTCACATAACGTTAACGCTATGAGTTTTTAAATGACAAACCGATGACTTTGCGCTGCATTCGCTTATCGATTATTGACTAATGGATACCCAATAACCTTTTCAATGCTCGGTGTTCTATTGAAGAAATGAATACAAAAAAGGCCAACGACGAGCGCTGACCTTAGCTATTCAAAACACCTGAAGCGAGTTTAACTTGCTAAAACACAAACGGTTCTAGATAAACATAGCACTAAAAAGTCCCGACTGTTTTCTTTGCGCAGATAGCCCGAGCTTTTTCTGCGTCCTCACCTTTATTTTTGAGATAGCACTGTCGATAAGATTCGACGTAGCGCTCAAATAACACCTTGGCTTCAGGTTGTGGTTTAGAGAGCAGTTGGCTAACGAACTTTCTTGATCCAACCTCAAAATGCTGAGTATCGATTGGGCTATTCCAATCCCCTCCCCAGATCATAAATCCGTGATGGGCAAACAGCTCCACCACATCTTCAGCCATGCCGCGGCGTTCTATTTCATCACGCGCACGAAAGCGAGTACGGTTCACATAGCTTGTCGCAGATTGTGAAGGCTTTACCGTTATTCTTCCGTTGCTATCGAACTCTAAGAAAGGGTTTTGAACTGGGTTGATGTCTATCGCCACACCATAGGCATGCTTCGACCAACCTCCTCCTCCGGTAATAGGCCGAGCGTTAAACGCGCTGCTGTTGTTCGCATCCATTGAGGCGTTGTCGTCCCCTCTGAATTCACGCATAAGGCGAGCAGAATGAAGAGGAAAATTGCGCTGTTTAAGCTCTGAAAAGATTTGTTCAACAGCAGGCGCAACCACATCAAGCACGATCATATTGCCCTGTCGCGTTTCCCCTTTGAAATTAATGAAATCGAAGTCCACTTTGGATAATCGCTCACAACCAACGGGCGCACCACTACTCAAGACATTGTTCTTTTTCATCATGTCGCATTGCCATTGAGATATAGGGGCAACTTGGGCATAACTCGCAGCACTGAGCACAGTGACCAGCCAGCCGAGAATAAAACGTTTCATATCAAAGACTCAAAAATAGTAAGAGTGAAAAGTAGCAGAGTTGGAAAATAACATATTAAGCCAAGTTGAGCGTACGCTTTGTTAGCGCGTTTTGTCCCAATAGACAATCTCTCGAACTCGTCCGTTCTGGTCGACATCCGCTTCTCCACCAACATCAGAAGGCTCTGGTAAGGTCGATAATTGCGAAGCGTAATAGGCAACCAACATAAGTACGAACGCATCGTAAATATCGTCTATCGCGACGTCTTTGCGTTTAGTATTTGAAATGGCCAACGACAAGCCTTCACACCATTGAGGGGCGAGTTGCTGAATAATAGAAAGCCGTTCCTCTTTGCCTTCTTGAGTTCGTTTTGAAAACGCTAGCGGTTCACCTTTCAAAGCTGCAAACACCACCTCAGGATGTGATTCCCTGATAGAAAGACTGGGGTGAGATTCAATGAGCTCATCAAGCTCACGGATCTTGGGCACTATTCCCCAAGTCTGTTTAGAAAACTTCTTATCAAGCTGATCCACATTGGCACTGCACGCCGCAATGTAATCAGTTTGGTAAACCGCCTCACGGCACGGAACAGGAAACACGGAAGAACCACGCTTGCTGGTTAGAAAACGTCTTGCCGCTTTATCGCATAATCTATCTGGAGTAAGCGAATCGCTAAAGCCAATAGGCATGTCGATAAGCGCCGTTGAACCGATAAGATCACTCGCTAGCTCATCGAGGGTGTTTACCACTTTAAACGCAGGTATCTCATTGTCAGAGACAATCCAAGCGATCCAACCCGACTTGCAGCCATCAATTCCGATGTATTTCATTATGTTCTCGATGATTAGTTTGTTGAGGGTTATTTGGGATAACTAGCCCACTTAATGATCAGTGCCACTCACTAATCAGCAGTCTGCTTTTTACACCACGTACCTGCAAGCCCATTGCATCGAACACCTCTTCAAAGTCTCGACACTGCGCAGGGATGTTAGGTAACGAAAGCGCGGCTTCTGAAAAGAATTGTTGTTCAAAATGAGCCGAATCGTTCCAAGCGAGTTGCCACCACTCTAGAATCCTCGACTTAGACGAGCGCAGCTTTTCAGCCGTAGGAACTTTATCACTTTTACTTAAGTTCTCTTTGCTTGTAGTAGGAAAGAGGTTCCACTTATCGTTGTTTGGCCAGTAAGCGAAAGGCAAACAGTGATCAACGTGATACTCATTTTTTAATGATTTTCCACTCCACACGCTGACAATGTCGGCACGATCAGATCTAAGTTGCTCGACACGTTTACGCACATCGCGAGTATCATGGTTTTGATCGATCCATACCAAGCAGTCGTGATAAGTCTGTAGTGAAATGCTTCGCTGTCGGTTCAACTCGAAACGCTGCATCTCCATGACCCATTGATTCACCACCAGCGGTTCAATCCACGAGTGGTAGATTCTAAAGCACTCCCACAGGCTTTCATCGAGAGTAAAATAACCAAAACTTTCTAAGAACTCACTATCAATGACCAGTGATTCTCGGCTCTTCCGTCGTTTGTGAGGTGGGTATATATCGAATAGTCGGTTGTCTTTCGAGCCTTGATAAATGAAAGTCACAGGTCCTGATTTAATGGTGCTGATCGTTTGTGAAAATAGCTTTTGTAGAGCCTTAGCTTCATCGCCGAGAAACATAGCGCCTATCGCTAGATCATCAGCACTTAAGTGTTTGAGTTTATTCCACCCATCCTCTTTTACAAACCCAAGTCCCTTCGTTGTGTTGCTATTTTGCTGAATCCCTGCGCCTTCTATGTCGATATCAATCAGTCGCTTAAACTGCCTAACCCAATACAGAGCAACCAAGCCCACTGGTAGAGAAATTTTTCCATCAGTTCGATCAATCACAGCGCCTGAATGCGCATCAGCAATTCGCAGTAATGTTCTCAACAAAGCCAACTTGTATGTGGCCGACTTGTTGTCATTCACAATAATGTGGCGCACCTTGTTCAAATCACCGGAGCCATCATCTGGCAAGGTCATCACCACGGTTTGCCACCAAACCTCACAGCGCTTCAAGGTGTCTTGGCTGTTATCAACATGACGCACCAACAAAGCACTGTTCTTCGACAAACGCTCAAGCTCTTCAACCGAGACCTCATAACCCTCTCGGTCGTCATGAAACTCTCCGTGACGTAGGGTAATCACCAATTTGCCATTTGGAGCGAGTAAGTTAGATAACTTTCTGAATGCTCGCTCTCGATATGACGGTGCAAGGTGCATCCACACAGCACTGACCAATATCAAGTCAAAACGCATTCCGAGGTTTTCAGTGCGGCTAAGCGAGGGAAGTGAATCATCAATCCAGGTAACACTTGGGCCTGTATATTTCGAGCCTTGTTCGCGTAATGAAGCACTTGGTTCTATCGCAATAACATCAGCTCCGGCTTTGTGCATCCATAGCACATCACGACCGCTCCCAGCACCGACATCTAATACTTTATCGCCCTCTAAAGGCCAATAAGCTTGCCAGCTTTTATGCACCGTCTCGAACGTCACTGAGTTGTACTGCTGGCAAAGTGTGTGAGCATTTTTATCGTAAAAAGGAATCGATGAGGACATATGCGCTATTGGAGTAAGGAGTCTATCTCAATAGTAATGGGGAGCTTAGGCGATTGCTAGCAGCTCATGTAAGTTCAGCCACACCAATCAGCATTTATCGTTAGTGACTGTTTTATATCAATATCCACCTAATGAGTTCATCAGGCGAGTCACACCTCGAATTGATCTCGTCAGAAAAACAAAAACAAACAAGGTGCAAGCTGACGTGCGAACAGAGATAATTGTTTGAAGATGATTAACTCGCCTAAAGCACCTAGCCGATAAAGACTAATGAACACATACTCACACATAGATACCCCATTCAACCTGCGCCACACCTGTTGGTTTTGTGGTGAACCTTCCAGTAACCTTGTTGAATTCCCTAAGACAGCGCAGGCTGTTGCCAAGATTGGCCATTCACCGATAGCACTGCCGGCTTGTAATGAGTGTGCGAGAATTAACTATTCAAAGAATCTGACCTCAATTTGGTCTGTGCGCGATCAGATAAAACACACTCTGATAGACAAGTACGCTAAGCACCTTGGCATCGGTGAGAACTGGACAGAGCAAGAACTTATTGATTCTGATTTCTCGGGCTCGACACTTGGCGGGTTTGGGCGCAGCGCGTGGAAAATGTATCAAATCGCCAAGCAACGCGTCGATTATAAAGGCTGGCCTTTGTCGGTTGATGACATCCCACTTGAGGTATACGACGAAACCAGTGGCTTTGAGTTTGACGGTACTCGTTATGCCTCAATCAATTCGTGTATAGACTATTTCACCAAGGCTGCAGGCGTAGACAAAGAGCTGTTGTCGCAGCTTGTCGACATCGTTTCATCAGACCGATTTAGCTACGCACTGCGAATCGCTAAGCTGAACAAAAGTGTCTCTAATACCAAGCGCTCGGAGATCGTCGAAGAGGTACTACAACAAGAGTCTGAACAAGAAGAGATACTGCTTGAGCAAGCTAATTCAATGTTTAACCCAAACGTCGAAGAGGTGAATATTTCAGGCTCAGTTGCGCCTGTATTTGCCATTCAATGGGCGTTAGCTAACAAGGTTGAAGATTTGGCCCACCTATGTGCGCTCGAAGATGAGTATTTCGACTATTTCGAACACCTCGGCGGCCCTGCAGCTTTCATGTCTTATAACGGCCTACAACTCTACTTGGAATCGCGTCAAGATCCTGAATGGGTAGAAAAATCGGATCCAAATAAACAGTATTGGTGAACATGCCTCGCTACTGGTGAACACGTGTAAGCTCGATAATCGTGTCAAACACCCATTGTTAGTCCTTGTTTTATATAAAGATCTAAAAACAGAACCCTATAACAGTTAATTGTTGCAATTCGGTTAAATAGAGTGAAAACTTCAAGCATCTAAAACTATTTAATCACTGCCATCAGCGGTGAGTAAGGAGTGAATTGTGCTTGCTGTTCTTCGTATTATTTTGGCTACGGTGTTTATTATTTTCACCACTCTATGTGCTTTTGTTTACTGCTTGTTTAGCCCCAAGAACCCCAAGCATGTGTACGTTTTCTGTCGTTGGTTCAACCAACTCCAAAAGATCATCGGTGTAAAACTGGTGCAACGCGGCCTAGACAATGCCCCGACACCAGAAAACAGCGTCTACATCTCTAACCACCAAAGCATATTGGATTTTGTGACCGATCCAGGAATGCTAAGACCACGCACTGTTTCATTGGGCAAACGCGATTTGTTGTACGTGCCTTTCTTTGGCCTGCTGTATTGGATCACCGGTAACATCATGATTAACCGCGAAGACAAATCCAAAGCACGCGATACCATCAAGCAAGTGGCGGAAGCGATTCATCAGAGAGATCTGTCTGTTTGGGTTTACCCGGAAGGAACCCGTAGTAAAGGGCGTGGACTACTGCCATTCAAAACAGGCGCTTTCCGAATGGCAATTGAAGCTGGTGTGCCTATCACCCCGATGTGTACTAGCACCACGCACAATAAGATCGACTTTAATCGTGCCAATAATGGCATTGTGATCACCGAGATGTTGGAACCTATCGATGTATCCGGATACAAGCTTAGCGATGCGAGAGAGTTGGCCAATCGCTGTCACGCACTCATGGCAGAGAAAATAGCAGAGCTTGATGCCGAAGTGGCTCGTTTAGAGGCGCAGCAAAAAACAGAGTTGGATTCAGACCGTTCTTCTACGAACTAACTCGCAACGAAACCACTGAGTCATCGCTCAGTTACTTAAAAAGACACTCAACGATCGCAACTCTCATTGTTCTTGTTTTACTTGCTGGCGCTTATCCGCAAAATAAAAACAGGCGTTAACGGCTTTATAGAGCAATGGGAGCAAACGATGGAAGTGATTCACCATGGTGGCAAACATACTGTCACAGGATCTTGTCACGAGCTAAGAGATTCAGGCCAAGCGGTGCTCATCGATTGTGGCCTTTTTCAAGGTTTAGATCTTCAAGGTAAAAAACTTCAAGGTGCGGACACTCGCCCTCTTGATATTGAATTTGAAACATCCCACCTCAACGCTCTGCTGCTGACCCATACTCACATTGATCATATTGGCCGATTACCTTGGTTACTCGCCAGTGGGTTTAACCAACCGATTTATTGCACGCAAGCCACCGCTGAACTTGCCCCTTTAATGATTGAGGATGGCTTAAAGCTGCAACGACTCAGCAATAAACAGTCGAAGCTGATACTCAAAAAGATTCATTCGTTAATTGCTCCCAAGCCTTACGGGGAATGGTTTCCAATCACGTCTAAACAGCAAAACAACGGAAAGGATCATGATAGGCCAAATACTCTGTATGCTCGCTTTCAACCTGCGGGGCACATCTTAGGTTCTGCCTATATCGAGATTAAGTTACCCAACCAAGAGGTGGTGGTCTTTTCAGGCGATTTAGGCCCAAGTAACACACCACTACTGCCCGATCCTAAGCCACCACGACAAGCCGACTATCTGTTTATCGAATCCACTTATGGCACCAGTACACATGATGATATTGCTACGCGAGCTGAGCGTCTCAAAGCAATCATTGATCGTTCACTGCTCGACGGTGGCGTTATTCTAATTCCGGCATTTAGTATCGGCAGAACGCAGGAATTGCTTTTTGATATCGAACACCTGATCTTTGAGCATCAACTCAGTAGCGATATTCCTATTATTCTCGATTCTCCGATGGCTCAAAAAGTGACGCGTTCATACCGACGTTTTAAAGAGTTGTGGGGACAAGAAGCAAAGCAGCGTCTTGAACTGAAACGCCACCCACTCGCTTTTGAGCAGTGCATTACCGTTGATGGACATAGAATGCACAAGAAAATCGTGAATCGCCTCAAGTCGACAGGTGAACCCGCGATTGTGGTCGCTGCTTCTGGGATGTGTCAGGGTGGTAGGATAATGAACTACTTATCTGCCTTGCTTCCCGATAAACGAACCGATGTAATTTTAGCGAGCTATCAAGCGCACGGGACGCTCGGACGAGAGCTGCAACAAGGCGAAATGCAGGTTTCTATTGATAACAAAGACGTTGAGGTTAATGCTCAAATTCATGGCATGTCTGGCTATTCTGCCCATGCTGATAAAGAGGATCTTTACCAATTTATAGAGGGCATCGCGACTCCACCGAAAGAGGTGCATTTGATTCACGGCGAACCAAATACTCAGTCTGAGTTCGCTAAAGAATTACAGGCGCGAGGGTTCGTAGTTGTTTGAAACAGGCATCAAATTAACAACTTTTACTAGGTAGATATTAAGGCCTCAATTATCAAACCTTCAAAAGCCATAGTCTCATAGACCTGCTAGCTCACCTGATGCAGGTGATATATTCCAACCTACTTATCCCACCATCCATATGTCAGCCGTTTATGCTAATCGGCTTTAACCGCTGTTTTGCGCAATTTCGTTTCTTATGCGCACCTCAAGATCCCCTTTCTGTATTAATCACTATTTATTCACTTTTCAAAACACAACAAATCACAACTAGTTGCATATCAGATTAAATGGAACGATTCTAGAATTAGCACTAAGCATTAACAAACACCCTCTATAACTTGCTTTATGTCACAGTAATCCTAATGCGCAGTTAAATAATTTAACACTCGGGTTACAAGTGAAGTATTGTGTTGTTCGAAAAACAATCATAAGCAAAACTAACAGGGAAAATACTCATGCAGTCATTCGTTGATTTTTTGAATGGAATAATCTGGAGCCCAGTACTTATCTACCTATGTTTAGGTGCAGGTTTGTTCTACTCCATCATGACTCGATTTGTTCAAATCCGTCACTTCTTTGAAATGTGGCGCTTGCTACTATCGGGTAAAAGCTCATCAAAAGGCATCTCGTCTTTCCAAGCTCTAGCCGTTTCGCTATCTGGCCGTGTCGGTACAGGTAACATTGCTGGTGTTGCTGCCGCTATCGGTTTCGGTGGCCCAGGTGCCGTATTCTGGATGTGGGTTGTAGCCTTCTTTGGCGCCGCAACTGCTTACGCAGAATCTACGCTAGCGCAAATCTACAAAGAAGAAGACGAAGGCCAGTTCCGTGGTGGTCCGGCTTACTACATTGAAAAAGCAATGGGTCAGAAGTGGTACGCATGGATCTTCGCTATCGCGACTATTTTTGCATGTGGTATTTTGCTTCCAGGTGTTCAGTCAAACAGTATTGGTAATGCTGTAGAAGCTGCATTTGGATCAGGTGATATGATTGAAACAGCTGTCGGTACATTCAGTTTCGCTAAAATTTTCACCGGTACTGTTGTTGCTATCATCCTTGCTTTCATCATCTTTGGTGGTGTTAAACGTATTGCGAACTTCACACAAATCGTTGTTCCTTTCATGGCATTGGCTTACATCATCATCGCGTTCGTTATCATTCTGCTAAACATCAGCCAAGTGCCAACGGTTTTCGCAATGATTGTTGGTGATGCATTCACACCTATGGCAGGCTTCGGTGCTGCAATTGGTTGGGGTGTTAAACGTGGTGTTTACTCAAACGAAGCGGGTCAAGGTACTGGTCCTCACGCGGCAGCGGCTGCAAGTGTTGATCACCCAGCTCAGCAAGGTTTGGTACAAGCATTCTCTATCTACATCGATACTCTTCTAGTATGTTCTGCTACAGCGTTCATGATCATCATCACTGGTGCTTACAACGTTCACGGCGGCGCTGAAGGTGTGTTCCTTGTTCAGAACCTAGCAGCAAACATTGGTGCCAACGGTCCTGTATTTACACAGCTTGCTATTGAAAGTGCACTACCAGGCATTGGTAAGCCGTTCATCGCATTTGCTCTGTTCTTCTTCGCATTTACAACAATTCTTGCTTACTACTACATCGCAGAAACGAATATTGCTTACCTACGTCGTACTATCAAAATTCCTGGCATGATGTTCGTACTTAAGCTTGTTCTTATTACTGCCGTTTTCTATGGCACAGTTAAAACAGCGAACCTTGCATGGGCAATGGGTGATGTTGGTGTTGGTTTGATGGCGTGGTTAAACATTGTCGGTATTCTGATCATCTTCTTCATGTCTAAGCCTGCGCTTAAAGCTCTTGCAGACTACGAAGAACAGCAGAAACAAGGCGTCACTGAGTACACGTTCAACCCTGTAAAACTAGGCATTAAAGGTGCTACCTACTGGGAAGAGAAGTACAAGCGTAAAACAGGAAAATCTCCTGAAGCTGAAACTGCAGACACTAAACCTGTAGAGCAACCTTCAGCTTAAGCTTTCCTTAGCAAATAGATCGCTTTAACAAATAGTGCTATTAATAACGCATAAAAAAGGGGTTAGCTATTTCGGCTAACCCCTTTTGTTTTATTCATAACCAATAAATGGCTTATAACAAACTAACTGTTCCCGAGTTAGAGTATTAAGCAGCGATTTCTTGTGTTGCCATTTGAGGCGCTTTCTTCTCACCGATAGGCAGTACTGTGCGGCCGTATTCGTTGTTGATTACTTGTGCCATTGCAAAGTAGATAGCTGAAGCGCCACAGAAGATACCTTCAAAACCAGCGATAGTACCGATTAGTTCGCTGCCAGTGAAATCACGAGCTGCAAGTAGGAAGAACAAGATAGTTAGTGAACCGAATACTACTTGCTTCGCCACTGGGTAGCATAGAGAGCCGATGAACATGAAGCCTGTGAAGATGCCCCATAGTAGTAGGTACCAACCCATGAATGCTGCAGGGCTTGCAGGTAGGCCCATGTAAGGCATCACGATTAAACCAACCAAAGACAACCAGAATAGGCCGTAAGAAGTAAACGCAGTTGTACCGAACGTGTCACCACGTTTGAAACACATTGTGCCCACGATAACTTGGCTCAAACCACCGTAAAAAATACCCATAGCAAGAATCATTGAATCGATTGGAAAGAAACCTGCGTTGTGGATATTAAGAAGAATAGTGGTCATACCGAAACCCATTAAGCCTAGTGGCGCTGGGTTAGCTAGTTTGGTCGACATTGCGAATTTACCTTATTAAAGTGGTTGATTAAAAAAAAACAATAAAAGTTATCAGAAAATTTTAATCTATAAACCGTACAACTAGGTAATCCAGTTATCGAAAACTAAGATTGTGTAAATGATCTTATGGAAAATTAGTTTCATAACAACGCTAATTAATTCATAGAACCTATAAATGAACAAATTCCCTGTCGCGCTATGAAAAAGATGCGAGTAACGAGATGCGAGATACGAAAAGAGTCTTTAGATTCGAGTAAGCGGGATAAGAGGAGCAGGTCTCGATTGAAGCGTCATTCCAGAATCGAGGGACGAAATATCTGGAATCTCCTCTTCGATATAAGCACGTTTGGCGCACTAAAGAGATTCCCTATCACGTTCGTTCCTCACTGTAGGGAATGACGGAAGTTTGCTTAGATGCAAGTAAGTGAAATGAAGAACAAGAGAGCGAGCTTTTCGTTACTCGTTTACTCGCATCCCGTATCTACTCACTCACCCGTTATCTTAAATTATGCTTGTTGAGCTTTAGACTCAGACACTTGAGATTGAACGTCTGAAGAAGCGTTTTTACTCGCATCGCGCTTGGCTAACAACGTCACGACAATCAACTGAGCAACAAGAGCGCCTAACACAACCAATGCACTTCCCGTAAAGCCTGCGACTACAAAACTAATCAGAGCAATAGAGCCGTTCATCAATGCGTAAGGAAGCTGCGTCTTAAAGTGTTCAAACTGATCACACCCTGCCCCGGTTGAAGAAAGAATCGTGGTTTCAGAAATCGGTGAGCAATGGTCACCAAACAAGCCACCAGACAACACAGCGCCAATTGCGACGAGAAGCGGAGCATCTATCGCAATCGCGGTTGGAATAACCAATGGCATCATTATCGCGAAGGTTCCCCACGACGATCCCGTTGCGAATGAAATGATAGCCGATAATAAAAACGCGACCGCAGGTACTAACCAATATGGAAAGCCGCTCTGTGCTTGCTCAGCAATATAAGCTGCCGCACCCAACTCTTTACCAACGGTGCTTAATGCCCAAGCCAATACCAAGATGATCGCGACTGGCATCATGTTTCCCATGCCTTTTAAGTACACAGAAACACCATCAGACAACTTTCTTACACCGTAGTAAGCCATTAACGAAATTAATGTAATCGCCGCAAAGAAATAAGCCGATGATAACGCCGCTCTAAATGATGAACCTGCGACCTTTTGGAACGGGAAGCCTTGTGGAACCAACATGGCACACAACACCACCAGCATCACTAACAATGGTGCCCAGACAAAAGATGCCTTTGCATTTTTATGCGAGAACGGATTTAGTGATTCGTTATTCACGCCAGAGTTAATTCCCGCCTGGCAATCACGCTCGGCTTTTGCCATTGGCCCAAAGTCTAAACCTTTAACGGACACAAGCGGAACGATGAAAATCGCAAGAAATGCATAGAACTGAAAAGGAATCGCACCGATGAACGCATCCCAATCGGACATGTTGACATTCAACGCCGTGAACTCTTTCTGAATAAGGCTCATGATGTAAACACCCCATCCAATGAAAGGGATAAGAATAGCAACGGGCGACGAGGTTGAATCAATGATGAATGCTAGCTTCTGTCTAGAAAGTTTCAGTTTATCGAAAAGGGGACGAAAAACAGGGCCAACAATTAAAGGGGTGCCTAAGTCTGAGAAAAATATAACGATTCCACCCAACCATGCTGACAATTGAGCTTGGCATTTATTGCTTACCCACTGAGTCACTCGCTTTGCAAACGCGACGCCACCACCGGACTTTTCCATCAATGCGACAAAGCCACCGATGAATACCAACAGCATGATCACACCAGCGTTATAGCTGTCGGTAAGTTGAGGGACTAGGTAACCTTTCACCATGGTACCAAACGTATCAAGCGGGTTAAGTTCGCTAAACATGCCAGTCAGCATTGCAACACCACTCAGCACACCAGCAAAAAGGCCTATCACCACATTCCTTGTCGCCAATGACAACACCAAAGTAATCACAATGGGGATGAGTGACGTGATATCTGTCTGTTCCATAGGTACACCTTAACCCTAAAATAAGAGAATAAATATAAATTAAATTTGAATATAAATTCACAAGCATCATTTGTACAGAACTTTATCCTCTAACTGGATAATTAGTCTTTAAATGCGCTTCAACATAGCCAAATAGACCAATCACCCTGCTTAAATAGCAAAGTTCGAAACGGAAAAAAGCCGAAAGTAGAAACTTTCGGCTTTTGATTATTTATATCGCTATGGTCGTACTACTGAGCTCGTAACTTAGGCCACCTCTTCAGTATTCAAACGATCAATTACAGCTGATTTCATCCCAGAACCAATTCGATTGAACTGGGCTTTCCCAAACACCTGGGCCGTTTTTAGCCACGAAGCACTTACCGTTATGCGTCACTTTATCGCCATTACTCACTTGGCTAACACCGGCTTGCCACGTAATAAATTCAGATGGATCGACAACCACTGGCGGTTCTGTCACAGGTGGTTCAACGGGTGCAGGGTCTACTGGTTCTGGATCGACAGGGGCAGGATCAACAGGCGTTGGATCTGTCACAACTGGTGGTGTTGGCTCGCCCGCTACTAGTTTCCAAGGGCCACCATTGGCAGGGTCATCCCCTTGTGTCCACCATTTCGCTTCATAGGTTGCGCCGTTATGCGTCACTTGGTCACCCGCGTTGTAAACCTTGGTCGCACTCCAACCATTACCACCCGGATCAGTACCAAGATCTACCGGATCCAGCTTATCGACAACTTTCACTTCAGGCCAACTCGCATGAGAACCATAGAAGTTGGTCACACACTTCTCGTAATCACCAGCCACCAGTGCGGAATAAGCCGTTTGGAAACCAACAAGCTCACACTCAAACGAGTAACCTTCTGGGCGGTCTGCGTAGTATTTCCAGTTACCATCCCAGTTGGTGTACAACACATCCGTTGCTCCGTTGAGGTTTAAGCTTCCGTAAGGCGTTTGCTGCCAACAAGTATTAGCTTCATCCGCTTCTACCGGAATTTCATAGTGCGCTGCTAACCCTTCCCAATAACGAATACGGTTAACGGGTTGGCCTTTGTCTTTGTTCTGCTCGCCACATTCAATACCACCATTGATCACGTTGATTGTGGTACCAAAGCCATAACCAATACCCGCATCCAATTCGCGTTGAGATGGCGTCCAAGTGCGGTCGATGACATGCAGCATAGCTGGTTTAGGTGCTTGAGGGGTAAGGAAAAACCAAATAGCAGAAGCTAAGTTCAACCAAGAGTCCGCCACTAAGCCCGGATTGTTGAGAAGCACCGTCGCGTCACCATCAAACATCACTTCAGAGAACGCGCCATAATTAAAATGGTAAGAAAGCTGTTTAGCACCACGTCCGAAGTAGCCCTGTCCCGCAGCACATGGCCAACGGGCATTCTGCCAATCGTTCTGACCACAACCGGTGGTGTAACCTTCTTGGCCTTCAGACCAACCCATTTCGCGAACATGCACCAGCGCTTGCTGCCACTCTTCTAGAGCTAATGGATTATCAGAGGTGTTGTCTATCGCGATATGCCCACCCGTCTCTTGTGAAAAGTGAGCAAAGGCCGTGATGATGGATTTCTTACAGATGGCATCGGAGTCACGGCCATCGGTGTACTCTCCACAGAACGCTGGGAATTTACCGATCGCACGTAAGAAGCGAGTGTAGGTGTATTCTGGCGCTGCCATCTGAGTGAGGAAGTCCCATTCAGATTGAGGGAACACGCGCTCTACACGCTTTATGTTTTCAGGATTCGAGGGGGAACCGGGTTCAATCGCTTCAACGATTGTATTCGGGCGAGTTTGAAGGGCCTGTGACCAGATCGCATACATAGGATCGGATGTTTTCGCTTGTTCAGCAGCTTGTAGAGCCGACTTTTCAACAAGGTAACCATTCGGGTTTTGCGGATCAGGTTGAATGTTCAAAGACGCATGACTTTGCGCTGCTAATGTGCAGCCCAGTACTGTCGCCAAATATTTGATTTTTAACATGATGGATTCTCTTATCTGTCCTTAATAAGTCCATCAAAGAGTATGCTTCACATGTGGAATGGCCTAGCTGTAGCTGTGTGAATTTATAAAAAGTGCGAGTGATCTTTTTGATACATGGCTCAGCACAACAAAGCGTCTCATGGTTTCTTGAGCTGATATCTAGTTTCCAACTCATTTGGTTTCTAGTTATTGTTCATTTGATTTCGAGGTATTGCTCATAAGCCTTTAATGTAATGAATCAATATAATCAATCGAAAAGAAAAAAGCCCCGAACTGAGTTCGAGGCTTAAGATCTTAATCAAAGCTGGTTAAATCTCTAAGAGATTATTCCCACTCGATAGTTGCTGGTGGCTTACCAGAAATATCGTAAACAACACGTGAAATGCCGTTAACTTCGTTGATAATACGGTTAGAAACCTTACCTAGGAAGTCGTATGGTAGGTGTGCCCAGTGAGCAGTCATGAAGTCGATAGTTTCTACGGCACGTAGAGATACAACCCAATCGTACTTACGGCCATCGCCCATTACGCCAACTGAACGTACTGGTAGGAATACCGTGAATGCTTGAGATACTTTGTGGTAAAGGTCAGCAGCGTGAAGCTCTTCAATGAAAATAGCATCTGCGCGACGCAGTAGATCACAGTACTCTTTCTTGATTTCGCCAAGAACACGAACACCTAGACCAGGACCCGGGAATGGGTGGCGGTAAAGCATGTTGTATGGAAGACCAAGCTCAAGGCCGATCTTACGTACTTCATCTTTAAACAGCTCACGTAGAGGTTCAACAAGACCCATTTCCATATCATCAGGAAGGCCACCAACGTTGTGGTGAGATTTGATTACGTGTGCTTTACCTGTCTTAGATGCTGCAGACTCGATTACGTCTGGGTAGATAGTACCCTGAGCAAGCCATTTAGCATTAGATAGTTTCTTAGACTCTTCATCGAAGATATCTACGAATACGTGACCGATGATTTTACGCTTAGCTTCTGGTTCAGCTTCGCCTTCCAGAGCTTTAAGGAAACGATCTTCTGCATCGACTTTGATGATGTTTAGGCCGAACTGGTCACCAAACATATCCATAACTTGCTCAGCTTCGTTTAGACGAAGAAGGCCGTTATCAACAAATACACATGTTAGTTTGTCGCCGATAGCGCGGTGAGCAAGCATCGCAACTACAGATGAATCAACACCACCAGAAAGACCAAGGATAACTTCGTCGTCACCTACTTGTTCTTTAATACGTGCAACTGCATCTTCAATGATTGAAGCTGAAGTCCACAGACCTTCACAACCACATACGTTAAGAACGAAGTTCTCAAGCATTTTCAGGCCGTTTTTAGTGTGTGTTACTTCTGGGTGGAATTGAACACCGAAGTACTTCTTCTCTTCGTTTGCCATTGCAGCGTATGGGCAAGTGTCTGTTTCAGCGATCTTTGTGAAATCAGCTGGAATCTCAACTACTTTGTCGCCGTGGCTCATCCAAACATCTTGAGTAGACTCAAGGTCAGCGAAAAGTGCAGATTCGCCAGTCACTTGTACCGCTGCGTAGCCGAACTCGCGCTCAGTAGACGTTGCTACTTTACCGCCAAGTTGCTCAGCCATAGTTTGCATGCCGTAGCAGATACCGAATACAGGAACACCTGAATCAAATACGTACTGAGGTGCACGTGGAGAGTTCTCCTCCGTTACACTTTCAGGACCACCAGATAGGATGATGCCGTCTGGATTGAATTCACGAATATCCGCTTCTTCTACGTCCCAGCTCCAAAGTTCACAGTAAACACCGATCTCACGAATACGACGAGCTACTAGCTGTGTGTATTGAGAACCGAAGTCTAGAATTAGAATACGTTGGTCATGAATATTTTTAGTCATTGTAAGCAGTCTTATTGGCTATGTGATAAAACGGAGGTGAGTTTACTCACCTCTGATTAACTCTTCAAGAAATAAAGCAAACGTTTTCGTTAGATATCTTTAACCACGTGTTTTGAGACAATCGGACTTTTAACAAAACAGGCGGTAGATATAATACCAATCACAGTAAGTAAGTGTTCAGTAGTAGCGCTGGAAAAAGCTTGAGAACAAGGCTGCTCTATTCAACAAAGAGTTCTGATAAGTAGTTATTCTACAATCAAAAATTCTAACGAAGTTATCGAGGTTTTTAACAAGCTAGGATGACCAGTTATTTACTACGATTGGTATATTAATGTGCCGACTAAATCAGCACATTATTCAAACGTTTGGACGTATTATTAACCTAAACGGTAGTTAGGTGCTTCTTTCGTGATTTGAACATCGTGTACGTGAGATTCTTTCATGCCCGCACCAGAGATACGAACAAACTCAGCTTTAGTACGCATGTCTTCAACAGTTGCAGAACCCGTTAGGCCCATGCTTGAGCGTAGACCGCCCATCTGTTGGTGAACGATCTCTTTTAGACGACCTTTGTATGCGATACGACCTTCAATACCTTCTGGAACAAGCTTGTCTGCAGCGTTGTCAGATTGGAAGTAACGGTCAGAAGAACCTTGAGACATAGCGCCAAGAGAACCCATACCACGGTAAGACTTGTAAGAACGACCGTTGTAAAGAATAACTTCACCCGGTGCTTCTTCAGTACCCGCGAACATTGAACCAACCATCACACAAGATGCGCCAGCAACGATAGCTTTACAGATATCGCCAGAGAAGCGGATACCGCCATCTGCGATTACTGGAATACCGTATTCGTTAGCTACTTCAGCTGCGTCTGCGATTGCTGTTACTTGAGGAACACCAACACCAGTAACGATACGAGTCGTACAGATTGAACCCGGGCCGATACCTACTTTAACCGCACTAACACCCGCTTCGATAAGAGCACGAGCGCCAGCGCCAGTTGCTACGTTACCACCGATGATTTGTAGATCAGGGTATGCAGCGCGAGTTTCGCGGATACGGTTAAGTACGCCTTCAGAGTGACCGTGTGAAGAGTCGATAAGTAGAACGTCTACGCCAGCTTCAACTAGAGCAGCAACACGCTCTTCGTTACCAGCACCAGCACCAACAGCTGCACCTACACGTAGGCTGCCGCGCTCATCTTTACATGCGTTTGGTTTACGTTCTGCTTTGTGGAAATCTTTTGCAGTGATCATTCCAGTCAGTTGGAAGTCATCATTTACAACAAGAACTTTTTCAACACGCGCTTCGTGCATTTTCTCTTGAACTTCTTCACGAGTTGCACCTTCTTTAACAGAAGCAAGGCGAGCTTTAGGCGTCATTACTACATCAACTTTCTTAGAAAGGTCAGTAACAAAGCGAACGTCACGGCCAGTAATGATACCAACCAATTCGTTTGTTTCAGTAACAACAGGGAAACCGGCGAAGCCGTGTTTTTGAGTAAGGGCTACAACATCAGCGATTGTCGCGTCAGGGCTTACAGTTACTGGGTGAGAAACCACACCAGCTTCGTAAATTTTAACCTGGCGAACCATTTCAGCTTGCTGCTCGATTGACATATTCTTATGAATAAAGCCAATACCACCTTCTTGCGCAAGGGCAATTGCTAGGCGTGCTTCCGTAACAGTATCCATCGATGCAGAGATCATTGGGATGTTTAAAGAAATGTTTTTCGTTAACTGAGTGCGAAGATCAGCTGTGTTCGGAAGAACGGTTGAGTGTGCTGGGACGAGTAAAACGTCATCAAAAGTTAAAGCTTCTTTTGCGATTCGTAGCATTTGCAATATCTCACAACAAAGGTGTTAAAAGGAGTAAACCCAACTTTATCGTTTCGCATAATAAAGTGATTTGGATTTGATATTGCAGACGGATTATACGCACGGCGAAATCGCTTGGCTACACATTTTTGTATTTTTAATTTGCATTTACCCCCTTGCTATGTATTATATTGCCGCTATCTTCCATACTCACGCCCTGTGAGATTCCAAGAAAGACCTTCCTTCAAGGAAAGATAGTGCTTCTATGACTAATCCAAACATCTTTACTGTTTCTCGCCTCAACTCAGAGGTTCGTCTCCTATTAGAAAACGAAATGGGAATAGTCTGGCTCGTTGGTGAAATCTCAAACTTCTCTGCACCTGTCTCTGGTCACTGGTACCTCACGCTAAAAGACTCTCGCGCTCAAGTTAAATGCGCCATGTTTCGTGGCAATAACCGCCGTGTGACCTTTAAGCCTCAGAACGGCAATCAAGTTTTAGTCAAAGCTCGCCTATCTCTTTACGAGCCACGCGGTGACTACCAACTGATCATCGAAAGCATGCAGCCAGAGGGTGACGGTAAACTTCAGCAAGAGTTTGAAAAACTGAAGATGAACCTTGCCGCAGAAGGACTGTTTGCTCAATCAAGTAAGCAAGCTCTTCCTGAACACCCAAAACGTGTTGGCGTTATCACATCTAAAACCGGTGCAGCGCTGTTTGATATTCTTGATGTACTAAAAAGGCGCGATCCTTCGCTACCGGTTGTGGTTTACCCGACCATGGTTCAAGGCGAAGAGGCGGCGATTCAGATTGCCCAAGCGATTGGACGCGCTAACGAACGCAATGAATGTGATGTGTTAATCGTCGGCCGTGGTGGCGGCTCACTGGAAGACCTATGGTGCTTCAATAACGAGATCGTAGCTCGCACAATCGCAGCAAGCCAAATCCCGATTATCAGCGCCGTTGGCCACGAAGTGGATGTCACTATCGCTGATTTCGTTGCCGATATGCGTGCCCCAACGCCATCAGCTGCCGCAGAATTGGTTAGCCGTGACAACAGTCATAAAGAGCAAGCTTATGCCTCTAAACGTGCTCGCTTGGTGAGTGCGATTCGTCATGTGTTAATCAAACAAGCACAATCCACTCAAACGTTAAAATACCGCTTGGAGAAACAACACCCTAGCTACCAACTTCAAAAGCAGAGTCAGCAGCTTGATGACCTAGATATGCGTTTGCGTCGTGGTATGACTCAATACCTAAAACAGCATGCACAGCGTGTTGAACGTAAACAGCACCAGCTTCAATTGAACTCGCCAGTGAAACGCCTTGGCGAACAGAAACTGCATCTGCAACGTTCAGAGCAAAAGCTATTGGATGCAATGGACAAGACATTACTAACCACTCGCCACCAGCTCGCTATGGCTGCAGAGAAGTTAGAGACCGTTAGTCCACTGGCAACCCTAAAGCGTGGCTACAGCATTACTCATTCAGAATCGAGCAAGACGGTATCATCGATTAACGATGTCGAAGTCGGTGAAGTGATCACCACTCAAGTTGAAGACGGTGTGATTGAGTCGCAAGTGACCACAAGAGTGACTAAGAGCGAGCTTTAAGTTCGACCTAACGTTTCAAACCAGAAAGCCCTATCGATAATCGACAGGGCTTTTTAGTATCTAACGCTTTCAAAAAACTAACCTATTCCAACCCTACTCAGTAGTAGAAGGCTCCTTCATGGTTAGCATCCCTTCAGTCACAATAAAGTTGATGATGAAGTCTAGCCCTTGGCTCTCTTTGAGGTTGGTGAACACGTATGGCTTGGTTGGACGCATGCGTTGTGTGTCTTGCTCCATCACCTCAAGTGACGCACCCACATATGGTGCTAAATCGATCTTATTGATAACCAGCAGATCAGAACGCGTAATACCCGGACCACCTTTACGTGGGATCTTCTCCCCTTCCGCTACATCAATCACGTAGATGGTAAGATCGGCTAATTCAGGGCTGAACGTCGCACTCAAGTTATCACCGCCACTTTCGACGAATACCACATCGAGGTTCTTATGCAGCTTGGCAAGCTCTTCTACCGCAGCTAAGTTCATCGACGCATCTTCACGGATCGCCGTGTGCGGACAGCCACCCGTTTCAACACCAATGATACGATCCGGTTCTAGCGCTTCTGCTCGCGTGAGTATCTTGGCATCTTCTTGCGTGTAGATGTCGTTGGTTACCACGGCAATGTTGAGCTTGTCGCGAATAGCTTTACATAGCACCTCTAACAGCGCTGTTTTACCAGATCCTACTGGGCCGCCAATACCAATTCGAAGTGGTTGCTTATAACTTTCCATTGTCTACTTCCTTATATTCTTTTTACTATACCGTTCGAGCTGACCGCTACGAACGAAATAGTCGTGTGTATTGTGTTTCGTGCAGTGAACTTGCTAATGCCATTGATGGCGAAAAACTGCCTACCATCCAATCTTCTATCGCGTGGGCCTTTTCGATCACCTCAGGAAAGGTGTTGGTGATATTAATCAATGCCAACTGCCCGTCGGTTTGACCTAAAGGCACCAGTTTCACGCCTGCGGTAACGATATTTTCAAGCCAGCTCCATAAGTAACCTTGCTTGAGGCTTTCTAAATCAATGCCCCAATGCTGAGCCGCCATACACATGCCCAACAATTGGTTTGGGTGACTATCAACAGAGTCCACCAGTGAAATATCGATATCTAAGCGCTTCAACAAAGTATTCAATGCTTGCCCACGCTGTTTCTCTTCCGCTCGCAATTCACTGGTTTCACGGCTTGAGTACAGGTAATTACACCAGTGCTCAATCTCATCGAGTTCACCCTTTTCTAGAGCGTGGTAAAGACGCTCTAATATAGGCAATTCCAAGGTCGCGACACTGGAGTTGACGATGGTGTTGAGCCACTGTTCCATGCTGTTGCGATCGGTCACCCAACCCGCTTCAACCGCTAACTCTAAACCCTGCGAGTAAGTGAACCCACCAATCGGCAATGACGGACTGATCAATTGAAACAGGCGATAGATGGCGACATTTTCTGTTGTGGTCATAACCGTGCCCTCAATTTCCTAGAATCGAAAAAGTCCGAGAGCTTATGCGCCTAACAGTAATAGTGCGCTTGCTGAAGCCACGCCGACTGACAACCATTTAGAGTAAACCGCGCGGCCGACAAATGTACCGATAACCATCAGAGCCAAAGCTGTGATACTCATACCAGTTGCAAACTGAGTTAGGTTACTTGCCGCTTCAACGCCATGCGCATAACCATGGAAAAACAACATACCAATCGAAGCCGCTAATACACTGTTCACTCGCTTAGTCGATGGTGAGAACACGTGCCATAAACATAAGCTGACAACGAATAGAGAAGCGATGATTGCAGGTTCAACAATCACAGAGAAGCCTAGGGCTTGGCCTGCGATAAGCCCTACCACCAAAGACACCAACCCACCGCTAATCAGAGCGGCTTTTGTCTTGGTGGAAAATGAAAGTGCGCCAATTAACAGACCGAAAGCGATCAACATGATCAGGTGATCCATACCAGTCACAGGGTGAGTTAAACCAGACATAAATGAGTGAGACTCATGAACCGAATGCGAACCGTGCCCCGGGTGAGCGAAAGCCATCGTTGATGTTGTTAGAGAAGCTATTGTGAAAGTGCATAAGCCTGCAGCTGTTTTAAAGTTCATCGCGAGTTCCTTGCGTTTATAGTTATTAATATTTGTTGCTATATAAATCGTTTAGTGAGTCATCAATGACTCGATTAATGATGGTGATGATGTCCACCAGAGCGACCGCCATAAGCACCGCCTTCTGGTTCAAACGGTTGTTTCTCAGTGGTCACTTTCGCGCCTAAGCCTTCAACCATTTCATCTAAAACATGGTCGTGTTGATAACGAACCCAACCCGCTTCCACTTGCAGCGGAACATGACGGTTACCAAGGTGATACGCCACTCGCGTTAACAGGAGCAAGTCTTCACAGTAAACAGTCGAAACGGTTTCTGGTGCCGCTTTCACTTCTACGACTAAACCGCATTTACTTGAGAGTTGTTCGCCACCACGCAAGATATGACCTCGTGGTAGAAACAGTCCGGCATTGCGCCCGTCATCGAGCATCACCTTAAGGCGGCTCTTAATGCGGCTATCGATCGGCAGGCTTAAGTAGCCGTCCGGTGCATTTTGTATTTGAGTATTCAGTTGAGTCAGTTCAATCATGCTATTACCTCAATCTCCTTGTGAGATTTATAACGTTCAAAATAGGGTCACTAAAATAAGATTCTTTAGTCAAAGGCTTAGAATAGAAAGTACCGCTGAGCCATTGGCAGCTCTTCAGCAGGCTCACACGTGAGTAGTTCACCATCGGCGCGCACTTGGTACGTCTGAGAGTCGACTTCAATCTTCGGCATCCAATCATTGAGCTTCATGTCGGCTTTGCTGATGTTTCGGCAGTTGCTCACAACACCAATCAAGCTCTGCAGACCCAATTGCTTGTCGATGTTCTGCGCCTTGGCTTCTTTAGAGACAAACAGCATTGATGTGTTCTGACACGCCTTGCCGTAGCTACCAAACATAGAGCGATAGTGAACAGGTTGAGGGGTTGGGATAGAAGCGTTTGGATCGCCCATTGGTGCCATGGCAATCATGCCACCTTTCAAAATCACGCTGGGCTTCACACCAAAAAAAGCGGGCTTCCACAACACTAGATCAGCTAACTTCCCTGCTTCGATAGAACCGATTTCATGAGACATGCCATGCGTGATAGCAGGGTTGATGGTGTACTTAGCGACATAACGTCTTAAACGAAAGTTATCGCTGTAATCAGAATCTTCTTTTAGGCTGCCACGCTGAACTTTCATCTTGTGCGCGGTTTGCCAAGTTCGAGTTATTACTTCACCCACTCGCCCCATAGCTTGTGAATCCGAAGCGATCATCGAGAACGCGCCTAAGTCATGAAGAATGTCTTCTGCGGCAATGGTTTCACGGCGAATACGCGATTCGGCGAACGCGACATCTTCAGCAATCGATGGTGAAAGGTGATGACACACCATCAACATATCCAAATGCTCATCGACGGTATTGATAGTGTAAGGACGTGTCGGGTTAGTTGAGGAAGGCAGAACGTTCGGTTCACCTGCTGCGCGAATAATATCGGGAGCATGACCACCGCCTGCACCTTCGGTGTGATAGGTATGAATCACGCGATCACCGATTGCACCAAGTGTCGATTCAACAAAACCCGATTCGTTCAATGTGTCTGTGTGAATCGCAACTTGTACGTCCATCTCGTCAGCAACACTCAAGCAAGTATCGATTGAGGCAGGGGTTGTTCCCCAGTCTTCGTGCAACTTCAAACCCACAGCACCCGCTGCCACTTGTTCACGCAATGCTTCCGGTTGGCTCGCATTGCCCTTACCTAACAAACCAAAGTTCATTGGGAATTGGTCGAGTGATTCCAACATACGGTGCATGTTCCATGGACCCGGTGTACATGTCGTCGCGTTAGTCCCTGTGTTTGGCCCCGTACCACCGCCTATCATGGTCGTAACACCAGATGCTAAGGCTTCTTCAATCTGTTGCGGGCAGATAAAGTGAATATGTGAGTCGATACCACCCGCGGTGAGAATCGAGCCTTCACCTGCCAAAATTTCCGTGCCCGGGCCAATTACTATATCGACGCCCGGCTGAACGTCTGGGTTACCTGCTTTGCCTAAAGCTTGAACTCGGCCGTCTTTGATGGCGACATCGGCTTTTACGATGCCCCAATAATCCAACACAATCGCATTGGTGATCACCAAATCCGGTGTTTCGGCGCTTGGACGTTGGCTTTGTCCCTGTCCATCACGGATCACTTTACCGCCGCCAAACTTCACTTCATCACCGTATACGGTGTAATCCTTTTCAACTTCTAGCCATAAATCGGTGTCAGCAAGACGCACTCGGTCACCGACTGTAGGCCCAAACATTTCGGCATAAGCCTGTTTGGATATCGTCGCCATGATCAATCCTTTGTTGTTTTAATTCTTTCTATGGGAGCGCTTAGAGCTTGCCCATCACCTTTCCTTGGAAGCCATAAATCTCTAACTTACCGGCATAACGCACTAACTCGACGCTACGTGACTGACCCGGTTCAAAGCGGGTTGCAGTACCCGCAGGAATATTGAGTCGAAAGCCTTTAGTAGCTTCTCGGTCAAAGATCAGCGAAGGGTTTGCTTCATAGAAGTGGTAATGAGAGCCGATTTGCACGGGACGGTCGCCTATATTTTGAACCTTTACGGACGTCGTGTCTCGGCCTTCGTTTAGAGTGATATCACCGGGAGCGGTTTCGACTTTTCCGGGCACTAAGCCTGAATATTGTTTGGTGGATCCAGCCATATTTCTTCTCCCTACACGATAGGTTCATGAACGGTCACCAACTTGGTGCCATCGGGAAAAGTCGCTTCGACTTGTACATCTGGGATCATGGAAGGGATCCCCTCCATAACGTCATCGACGGTAAGCAGTGTGCGTCCAAAATCCATTAATTCTGAAACGGTTTTACCCTCGCGGGCACCTTCGAGAATGGCACTGCTGATCAGTGCGATAGATTCTGGGTAGTTGAGCTTTAAGCCTTTTTGTTTGCGCTGCTGTGCCAGCATTCCTGCGCAGAAGATAAGTAGCTTATCTTTTTCTCTTGGTGTTAATTCCATTTAGCCGCCCGCTGTTAGTGTTGTTTTCTTATTGCTCAAAAACGCATGAGCAGTAAGTGGGATTCAATCACAGCAAGCTTGAAAAAATGCACCTAGGGTCGGAAGTCACCCTAGGTACAAAAAGGGCTAATCGCTAAGTCGCCCAAATCCTTGGTAAATCAGGAGTCGTACCACATAAATGAGAGCGAGTTGCTTGCCATATCTGACCAAAGGCCTGGAGGATATCTTCACTCCAATTACCCAAGGCTCGCACCACAATCAATCCTTCTATCTGAGTCGCGCCCAATATTAATGTGGGTTCACTCGACATTTTTGATGTAACTGATTGCTGTGAAGCTTGCTGTGTAATAGATAAGAGCAAGCTCTGTACCAACTCTAAATCTTGCTTCTCATTTGAAGTGATATAAAAGGTTCCCATCATTGAATAATCAAGTAACCCCATATTTATCATTAACTTATCGCCACCATGAAAATTAAAGCCTTCAGTCAGAAGCCTTTGATTATCAAGATAGATTTCTGTTTTCCCAACGAGATGACCATGCTCGAATCCCTCATTCTGTGCAGGGCGTCCAAAACAGTGCATCTCCCAACCCCAAAACTGTGCACCCTTTTCTAGGCGAATTTCAGTATCTAAACGAACGTGTGCATTCGGGAAAAAGATGTTCTCTTGCGGCATCCATTCCAAGCGTGCATCTTTCTTCACTCGTAGGGTCTGCTTCTGCTTGGCGTACTTGTTGTTTGAGCGATAAAACTTGGTCGCACCGGGTGTGGTGATCAACGCATGCGCACCGCTTTCGATGGTCGCTTCAATATTGAGAGTGTCACCACCTACCACTCCGCCGGGGGGATGGAGTAAATAGGTGTGACACGTTTCCCCATCAGGATACAGGGGGCGTTGCACCGCAAGCGGACCAGACTGCTGACGATTCTTTAATACGGTTTTATCACTGCGGTCGACAAAAGTGAGGTTTAAACTCGCTTGCCAACCATCACGAATATCTTGTTCGATGGTCTCATTCAAAGATAAAGCTTCTACTAAAGAAGCCTTGCTTACTTCATTCGGAGAAAAGAGAGAATTCATACGGTTAGGTACTCCTTTATCAAGGACTCATCGAGCCCTGTCATTTCACCTTCTGCCACTTGGCGTCCACGGTCGATAATGCAAAAACGGTCACCGACCTTTCTTGCAAACGGCAGCTTCTGTTCAACCAACAGAACCGTGAGCCCCATTTTCTCGTTGAGCATGCGAATGATGTCGCCAATCTCTTGCACAATATTGGGTTGAATACCCTCCGTCGGCTCATCCAAGATCAATAGCTTTGGATTAACCACCAGCGCACGCCCAATCGCTAGCTGTTGCTGCTGGCCACCCGATAAATCACCACCGCGACGATGTAGCATCTCTTTTAACACTGGGAAAATATCGAAGATGAATTCAGGGATCTTGCGGTCACCCTTTTTACGAATCGGTAAACCGACCTCTAGATTTTCTTGAACAGTGAGCATTGGGAAGATCTGGCGACCTTGCGGTACATAGCCGATCCCTTGGCGTGGACGGTCCTCGGCATCGGTTTTCAAAAGTGACTCACCCGATAAGGAGATGTCACCGCTTTCAACCTTCACCAACCCCATAATGCATTGCAGTAAGGTGGTTTTACCGACACCATTTCGCCCCATTAGCACCGTGCATTTACCTTCTGGGATCTGCATATCCAAATCCCACAGCGTGTGGCTCTCACCGTAATATTGATTAACTGATTTAACCTCTAACATCCTATTCTCCGAGATAAACTTGTTTAACTTCAGGGTGAGCCTGCACTTGATCCATAGTGCCTTCAGCCAACACATGACCTTGATGAAGCACGGTGACATGGCTGGCGATAGAACGAACGAAATCCATATCGTGTTCAACGACCACAACCGAGTGCTTACCTGCCAGTGAGTTAAGTAACTCAGAGGTGCGATCCATTTCTTGGTGAGTCATACCTGCCACGGGTTCATCCACCAGCAATAGCCTAGGGTTTTGCATCAATAACATGCCTATCTCTAACCACTGTTTCTGACCGTGAGACAGGTTACCTGCCACATTCGCCGCTTCGTCTTTAAGGTGAATAAGCTCTAGTACCGAGGTGAGTTTGTCTTTCTGCTCGCCAGACATCACGGCAGTGAAAGTTGCCCACACCGAGCGATCACCTGCCATGGCTAATTCAAGGTTCTGCCACACAGTTAAACATTCAATCACGGTCGGCTTTTGGAACTTACGCCCAACGCCTGCGTTAGCAATTTCAGCTTCGTTCATCTTGAGTAGATTGATGTTCGAACCTAACCACACTTCGCCAGTATCTGGCTTAGTTTTCCCGGTAATGATGTCCATCATGGTTGTTTTACCTGCGCCATTAGGGCCGATGATGCAGCGTAGCTCTCCCTCTTTGATGTAAAGGTTGAGGTCGTTTATCGCTTGGAAACCATCGAAGCTTTTGTTGACGCCTTCGACATACAACAGCACGTTATGTCGAGTATCTATGGCAGGATGAATATCGGGTTTGAGGTAATCAAAGACTTCGTCTCGACGAGTGAACGCCTGAACCGATTCCTTTACGCTATTAAATGTGGTCATGCGATCACCTCCTTGGCCTTGTGCTGATCATCCTTATCTTTATCTTGGTTTTTCCCATTTGATGCCTTGCGCAGCTGCTGCCACTTTTCACTGACAAAGCCAATCACACCTTGTGGGAAGTACATGGTTGAGAGTACGAATAGTCCACCCAGAGCAAACAGCCACACCTCCGGGAACTCAACCGTAAACCAACTCTTGGCGTAGTTGATGATCAATGCACCGACAATGGCACCAAACAGAGTGGCACGACCGCCTAAGGCTACCCAAACCACAATCTCAATCGAGTTAAGAGGAGCAAATTCTCCCGGGTTAATGATGCCAACTTGAGGGACATATAAAGCCCCAGCAATACCAGCAATAACCGCTGAAAGAACGAAGACCCACAGCTTGATGCCATCGACGTCGTAGCCCATAAAGCGAGTACGTGACTCTGTATCACGAATCGCCAGTGCCACACTACCTAATCGACTGGTCACCACCATGCGACAAGCTATGTAGCTGAGAATAAGCGCAATACCAGTCGCGACAAACAGACCTATCTTGACCGCATCACTCTGTAAGCTCAGGCCGATGATGTCTTTGAAATCCGTCAGCCCGTTGTTACCACCAAAGCCCATCTCGTTGCGGAAAAATGCCAGCATCAATGCGTAAGTTAACGCCTGAGTCATGATAGAAAGGTAAACCCCTGACACGCGAGAGCGAAAAGCCAGATAACCAAACAAGTAAGCCAACGCGCCCGGCACCAACACCACCATCAAGCAGGCGAACCAGAACTGATCAAAGCCCTGCCAAAACCACGGCAGCGCAGACCAATCAAGGAACACCATGAAATCTGGTAAGACTGGATCACCATAAACCCCACGGTCACCAATCTGACGCATCAAGTACATGCCCATCGCATAACCACCAAGCGCAAAGAAAGCACCGTGACCAAGACTCAAGATTCCGAGATAGCCCCACACTAGATCGAGCGCCAACGCCAACATTGCGTAGCTCAGGTATTTGCCCATTAGTGAGATAGTGAAAGTCTCGACATGAAGCGGGTGCCCACTTGGTAACATGGTGTTAGCCAGTGGGATAAGAATGACGGCCGCAAGAATGGCAAGGATGGTCAGTTGGCCACCTTTGTCACCACGCATTGCCGAAAGTACAAATGATTTTGACTGCATGATGTTGTCCTTAACCTTCAGCCGCACGACCACGTTGCGGGAAGAGTCCGCGTGGGCGTTTTTGAATAAACAGAATGATGAAAACCAGTACCAGAATCTTGGCGAGAACCGCACCAGCCCATGGTTCTAAAATCTTGTTGAAAAGACCAAGGCTTAAGCCAGCGACTAGCGTGCCCCATAGGTTGCCAACACCGCCGAATACCACCACCATGAATGAGTCGATGATGTACGCCTGTCCCATATTAGGGCCAACGTTGGTCAGTTGAGACAGTGCCACGCCTGCAACACCCGCAACGCCAGAGCCTAAACCGAAGGTCATCGCATCAACTCGCTCTGAACGAATACCCATCGCACGAGCCATGCCACGGTTTTGAGAAACCGCACGAACCTGCAAACCTAGTGGTGTCTTTTTCAGAACCATTAATAAGCCCATAAACACCAAACCACAGAAGAGAATGATGTAAAGGCGGTTGTAGGTCAGGGACAACATTGGGTTTAATTGAAGTGCTCCAGACATCCATTCAGGCGTGCTCACTGAGCGGTTCAAAGGAGAGAAAATAGAACGAACAGCCTGCTGCAAGATTAAGCTAATACCAAAGGTCGCGAGTAAGGTTTCCAATGGGCGACCATAAAGATGACGAATCACACTGCGCTCAATCGCAATGCCCACTAAGCCAGAAACAATGAATGCCGCTGGAATGGAAAGTATCAGCGCTAGGCCAATATGATTCGGCATCAACAACTGCAATACATAGGTGGTGTAAGCGCCAATCATGATCAGCTCACCATGAGCCATGTTGATAACGCCCATCACACCAAAGGTAATCGCTAAGCCAATGCCTGCCAGTACCAATACCGAGCCTAAGCTCAAACCGAAGAATACGGTCTCTACACCCGAATAGAGTGCTTGGCTTTGTTGATAGCTATCCATCGCACGTTCTGCTGCAGCGGTAATGCTTGGATCTTGCTCAGTGTTTAACAGTTGATTCAGTGTTTTCAGAACCACCGAGTGTTTGAAGTCACCAACTCGTTCAATTGAAGCCACACGATCTTCAATGGTGGCACTGTTATTAAGAGAAGTGGCAATCGCTAACGACAAATCCATTAGCTCAGCTACTTTGCCATCTGATTCATTGGCTCTGAGTTCAGTTAGTCGTTCGATAATGTCAGCGTCTTTGGTTCCTAACAAATCCAAAACCGCCTTATAACGCACATCAGGGTTGCCGCTGTTCAGTCCAATCGAGGCTATTTCCCCGCGTAATATCCCGCGAAGTTTGTTATTCACACGAACCTTTTTAAACTGTCTCGCATTCTCGATATTAAGCGTTGAATCATCCCATACTGACTGAGCTGACGTCGCTGTTTTGATACTTTGAATGAGGTAGAGCTGTTTGTACTGCTCGCTCTGTTTCTCATTGAAGTAGTAAAGGTTTCCGTTTAACCAGCCATCTAAAATAGCTTTCGACACGTCTCCCGTTTGCGTCTCAATCACCCAATCGATAGCTAATTCTTTATCCGATGTTTTCTTACCAACTAGCGCCTTGGTAAAGCTAGCTTCATCCGTTATTCCAGCAAAAGCCAACTGAGCACTGACTGCCATGAGCAACAGCGCTTTAAATACGTTTAATACGTTTTTCATCCCTGCTTCCTTAACCAACCAAGTTAGATATTGTTATTTTTACTTGGAGGATGTGTGGATAGTGGTTATTACCTGAAACGATGAGCCTTCCGTTCGCTTCGCCCGTTAAACAGACGCGTTCTTCCCAAACCGGAAGGCTCAATATTCCTGAATTGACGCTCTAGTTACCGCCAGAACACTTCTTCGTTTCGACGTTAAACGCACCACATGAGAATGGCTTCGACCAGCTAGAGAACAGTTTTGCCGATTCAGGTAAGTAGCTCGACCAAGCATCACCCGCAACGAGTCCAGTGGTTTCCCAAACAATGTCGAATTGACCATCATCTTGGATCTCACCGATCAGTACTGGTTTGGTGATGTGGTGATTTGGTAGCATGGTAGAGTAGCCGCCAGAAAGGTTAGGAACAGACACACCAATCAAGGCATCTTGCACAGATTCAGGATCGGTTGTGCCTGCATTAGTGACCGCTTGAGCCCACATGTTGAAGCCAACATAGTGCGCTTCCATTGGGTCATTGGTGACACGCTTTTCACTCTTGATGAACGACTGCCACGTTTCAACGAACTCTTCATTGGCTTCGGTATCAACACTCATGAAGTAGTTCCAAGCCGCTAGATGACCCACCAGTGGTTCTGTGTCCATGCCTGACAGTTCTTCTTCACCAACAGAGAATGCAATAACTGGGATATCTTCAGATGAAATGCCTTGAGCGCCTAGCTCTTTATAGAAAGGTACGTTCGCATCGCCATTCACAGTAGAAACAACAGCGGTTTTCTTGCCCGCTTCACCGAACTTCTTGATGTCTGAAACGATAGATTGCCAATCAGAGTGACCAAATGGCGTGTAGTTGATCATGATGTCTTCTTCTGCGACACCTTTATCTTTTAGGTAGGCTTCAAGGATCTTATTGGTTGTACGTGGATAAACGTAATCGGTACCTGCAAGTACCCAGCGCTCGACTTCAAGCTCTTCCATCAAGTAATCCACTGCTGGGATCGCTTGTTGGTTTGGCGCGGCACCGGTGTAGAAAACGTTTTTAGAAGACTCTTCACCTTCATACTGTACTGGGTAGAAAAGGATGCTGTTGAGTTCTTCAAAGACAGGTAGCATGGATTTACGTGATACCGACGTCCAACCACCGAACACCACATCCACTTTCTCTTTTTCGATAAGCTCACGCGCTTTCTCAGCAAATAGCGGCCAGTTTGACGCAGGGTCAACCACGACAGGCTCTAGCTTCTTACCAAGCAAACCGCCCTTTTTGTTCTGCTCTTCGATGAGCATTAGCACGGTATCTTTTAGCGTTGTCTCACTGATCGCCATGGTGCCAGAGAGTGAGTGTAGAACACCGACCTTGATGGTCTCATCAGCAGCAAACACTGTTGCAGAAGAAAATGAAAGTGTTGTACACAGTGCAGCTAGCGATAAATTGAACACCTTGTTCATGATATTACTCCATAATTGTATTTTTGTTATTCAATTACAGAGTTACAATAAGAGTGCCAAACTTATAAACCAATGAAATTATTTATAAGTAATTGTATTAATAGAATTTAAAAGAAACTCACACCAATAGAGTGCATAGCAATCATGTAACTATGTTTCATACTGGTGCAGTGACGGTGGGAATGAACCAAGATGACACATTCCTGTTCTTCAGATACAAAAAAGACCCAACACTTTAGTATTGAGTCTCTGGTATAACATCACCGATGGTCGTTCAAACCATGTAGTTTAAGGCTATTCCGCTGTTTTAAATTCGAATTTTACTCTCGACTTAGATTTCAACTCGTTGCAATCACCGTTGCAAAAATAGCTCGCCGTACCACAGGCTTGAAGCTTCTCAAGTTGGCTGCTGCACTCAGGGCAAAACCCAACTTTAGTAAAGTGAGCCTGACAACTTTCACAATGATACTTGCCATCCCAAGCTAGCTCAGACTGGCACTTAGGGCAGATATTTTCACTCATTAGCATTTCCTAATTCACTACTATTTTTACAATCTACTACCGCTGAGACTTCGCTTGCTTGATTTGGTACATGTTCTTATCAGCTTGTGCGATCAACTGGTCTAATCCTTGAGGATCTTTCTCACAAGACAACCCAACACTCACTGAGAACTGCACATCATTGATATAAAGCGCTTGTTGCAGTGCTTTCTCTAAGCTGTGGTAGAAGCTAACAACGCTTTCTTGATCATCAAAGCAAGAGAACACCACAAACTCATCGCCACCATAACGGCCTATCTTGGCACATGCTGTGGTTGCCTCATCAAGAACTTCGGCAACCGCCAACAGCACATCGTCACCGAAACTGTGGCCATAGGTATCATTTATCGATTTGAACTTATCGACATCAACAAACAAACACGCCATCACCTTTTCAGAAAAGCATCGCTTGGCCAACACTTTCTCCGCTTCATTAAACAATGCGAGACGATTCAAGCAATGGGTTAAAGAATCTCGATTAGCGAAAAAGTTTAGCTGGTTCTCCAGCTCAAACTTCTCTAGTGCTACCGAATACAGGGAAGCCAGTAGCTCTAAGATCTCGAGCTCAAATTCATGTGGTTCAGAGATGTACTGGCTATAAATAGCGAAGGTAACCAACACATTACCGCGCGACGAGATAATGGGGACCGACCAACAGGCATGTAAATTCGCTTGATTGGTTAAGACCAGAAAAGGTGCCCAGTTTGGGTGTGCATTTATGTTGGAGACCATCACTGCTTTCTTAAGCGCAGCTGCCTCGCCACAAGAGCCTATCCCCGCACCAATTCCTATCCCTTCAATCTGTTGATTGTAAAAATCAGGCAGGTTTGGGGCATACTCAAGGTGTAACGTTTAGACTCTGAGTTGAGCAGTAAAATTGAAGCCATGCGCTGCTCGGTAAGCTGAATAATCTTGTGATTTAAATCTTTGCGATCCATCCCAAGCGCAAGCTTCCGCAGCAAACTATTGACGGCTCGATGACCTTCTAATAAAAATTGTTGTTCCATTCACTAAGGCTTTCAATTGTGTAATCGGGTACAGCTTGTTCCTATGCAAGCTTGTTATTGGTTAATAATAGCACACTAAATTAGTACGACACACAATCGAAGATCATAGGTTGATCTTTCGCTTTATCTATTTTGATCAGCGATCTACCCCAAAAAGAATATTTATATCACCACATACCGAAAGCATAAGTTACATGTGCTGCATTTCAATTTTAAACAGTAATTTATATTAAAAGTTACATGCAAAAACAAAACAAACAGCACAAGCCATTTCGATCTGTAGTCTAGATCATCGAATTACATGCGTCAGCATTTCAATATGCTGGTCATCTAACTGGGTTAACTTAACGGATAATGCCTTAAGTTCTGAGGTGTTCTCAATGTGAGTACCACCACACGGAATAGACACTAAAGTGTCGGCATCCAACTGCCATTCCCAATAGCGAGAGTCTGTTAATGCTTCGCCTTCCAGTCGCATTGCAACTGGCGTCGGCTCTGCAAACCAGCCCGCAATCATCTGGTTGATATCAGCTTCGATGTCATCAAGATTTGCTAGCATGTCTGCAACGTTCAAACCGCGCTTCTTGAGGGTTTTGCCTAAACGATACTTATCGGAACACAGCTCTGGAGTCACAAAGCTCGTCACTTGTGCGTAGCTATTGAAGTCGTAACTGCCAAGCGGATCTTTTCTATCCGCATCTTTACGCCAGTAGCGCTCAGCCAATACTTTATTCAAAGCTAGGAAAGCGATGTGGCCAGCACTGTGACCACGGCTCAAACTGGCTTGGTACTCTTTATCAACCGACAACACGACTTCGTCGTTAACCTTAATCATAGAAGCAGATGTAGGTAGCTGGTGGACAACAACAAACGCCCACCCTTCCGTATCACGCTTAACAGGGATATCTGCTGAGATATGAAGCTTGCCAGTAGATTGTTCTATAGCACCAACAAGGCAGTCTTCAACTGGATATAGCACGTCACCAACACTCACAAAGCCTTGGTCTGCAGGGTGATCTGGCCAAATGTGACTCACTGGGTGGAAGGGTGTCACGTCGGTGATCAGGTAAGTTTTGCTGTCATCGCTTTCAACGTACTGCGCTTTAGCATTGAGCTGCCAAGCCTGATGACAAAATTGAGTGATGGTTGGTGTGATTGCTGACACAGGTGTAATCAAATCGCTAGTAGTCATATCGTTCTTCTTCTGGAATCTAGTCTGATTCGTTGAGCCATGATGATAAAAACGTATTGTTATGGCTTAACGTGAATTTTGCTTAAAAAAATACCCGAGACAGGCTCGGGTATCAAATCTATTGGAAAGGTTTACTTACGACCTTTAACCATGCTCATCATACGTTTACGTTTACGTTCTTGAGAAATTGTCAGCTTGTTAGTCTTAGCTTCAAATGGGTTCTCGCTGTTCTGGAATTGAATGCGAATAGGTGTACCCATGATTTCTAGTGAACGACGGTAGTAGTTCATCAAGAATCGTTTGTATGAATCTGGCAAGTTACGAACTTGGTTGCCGTGGATAACTATAATCGGTGGGTTGTAGCCACCAGCGTGCGCGTATTTCAGTTTCACACGACGGCCACGAACCATAGGCGGTTGGTGATCATCAGTCGCCATCTTCATGATACGAGTTAGCACAGAAGTACCAACACGAGTAGTCGCTGACTTGTAAGCTTCTTGTACAGACTCAAACAAGTGACCAACACCTGTACCGTGAAGTGCAGAGATAAAGTGAATACGTGCGAAATCAACGAAGCCTAAGCGACGGTCTAGCTCTTTCTTAACGCGTTCTTTAACGTCGTTATCTAGGCCATCCCACTTGTTTACGGCAATAACAATTGAACGACCAGCGTTCAACGCAAAGCCTAGCAAGCTTAGATCTTGATCAGAGATGTTTTCGCGAGCATCGATAAGCAGCAATACAACGTTAGCATCTTCAATCGCTTTCAGTGTTTTAACCACTGAGAACTTCTCTACCGTTTCGTTGATGTTTTTACGACGACGAACACCCGCAGTATCGATTAGAACGTATTCACGCTCGTCACGCTGCATTGGGATGTAGATAGAGTCACGAGTCGTACCTGGCATATCGTAAACAACCACACGCTCTTCACCAAGAATACGGTTCGTTAGCGTTGATTTACCTACGTTAGGACGGCCAATGATCGCTAGTTTGATCGGTTGATCTTGAAGACGCTTGAATTCTGCTTCAGCTTCTTCTTCTGTAAATTCAACCTGCTCTTCTTCTTCGTCTTCAAACTCAGTTAAGTCGCTTACTTCGCCATTCTCAGCTTTTAGCGCTTCTGCGAATGGGTTAAGAGCAAGGTCAATAAGTGCAGTAACACCACGACCATGCGCCGCAGCGATTTGGTACATGTCTTCTACACCTAGTTGCCAGAAGTCAGCACTTGCAGCATCAGGGTCGATACCATCAACCTTGTTTACT
The DNA here is from genome assembly GCF_041467395.1 of Vibrio sp. 10N.247.310.98. Lineage (NCBI taxonomy): Bacteria > Pseudomonadati > Pseudomonadota > Gammaproteobacteria > Vibrionales > Vibrionaceae > Vibrio > Vibrio sp. 10N.247.310.98. Next base: position 46,380 of record NZ_JBFSUL010000025.1, read on the forward strand.
ACTAGCATTGAAGGCTTTTCTAGTTGACGTAGGTGCTTAGCAATCGCCACGTCTGAAGGTGTTAGACCCGCACGGCCATCTACCATAAATAGAACGACATCAGCTTCATCAATCGCCGCTAGCGACTGTTCAGCCATTTTAGTTTCAACACCTTCTTCAGTACCGTCGATACCGCCAGTGTCAATAACAATAAAGTCATGCTCGCTAAAATGAGCATGACCGTATTTACGGTCACGCGTTAAGCCAGGGAAATCCGCAACCAATGCATCACGAGTTCGAGTCAATCGGTTAAATAACGTAGATTTACCTACGTTCGGACGCCCTACTAGAGCAACAACAGGTACCATAACAACCTCTACAATTTCTTCTCTAAATGTAGTTATAGGTAAGCACTTGTTCGCAAGTTTAAACTCTTACCTATAACCACACGGTTTATTAATTTTTAACAACAAAACGGCTCCTGGCTGTTACCAACCAGGAGCCGACTGTGAATTATATCACGCTTTTATTGGCTAATCGTTAGTTTCTTTACATCGCCATTGCGAGTCGTCACTAAGTAGCCTTCAGGCAGTTCAATTGGTGCAACCGCAAAGCCGCTATCATCGACAAGCTGTTGAGCAACAAACTCACCCGATGAACGATCCAACCAGTGCAGATAACCTTCAGTATCACCCACGACTACATAACCATTAATAATAGCAGGTGCTGTCAGTAAGCGGTTTTCTAACAATGGAGTGCTCCACAGTTCAGTACCACTACGCGCATCAACCGCAACCACATGGTCTTTGTCGGTAACAACGAACAAACGGCTACCATCACTTGCTAAATCAATCGCTGATGAGTAGTTACGTTTCCAAATTGGCTTACCAGAACGAAGGTCGATAGCAATCAGCTGACCATTGATACCTACGGTATACAGGGTGCCACCAAGAACAATTGGAGATGCATCAACATCAACCAAACGATCAATTTCCGTTGCACCTTTTGGTGTGCCTACTGGCTGTTGCCAAATAAGCTGACCACGATCAACGATAGCCGCAGCTAGACGACCATTTGCTGTACCCCAGAATACACCACCAGAAACTGCAACAGGCGAGCTATCGCCACGCAGTGTTAGGCTTGGTACTTCCGTACTGATGGTCCATTTTTGTTCACCGCTTGCTTGATCTAACGCGATCAACATACCGCGACTGGTATGAACAATGACCATGTTGCTATCAGTTGCTGGGGATGCAAGCACCTCGCCATTGACTGATACACGCCACAGCTCTTCACCGGTCGATTCTTCCAGTGCGATCACTTCGCCATTTTCAGAACCAACAAAAACTTTACCGTAAGCCGCCGTTAAGCCACCCGATAAACGAGCCAATACGTCTTTCTCAAGATCGACTTTCCACAGCGCTTTACCTGTATCAGGATCAAGCGCTTTAACCATACCTTCACGGCTTGCAACAAACACTTTGTCGTAAGCCAATTCTGGCGTTAGTTTTGAAAAGTAGTGACCAACACCATCACCAACCGACGTAGACCATTCCTGACTAGGAGTGAACTCGCTGTTTACCGTTGGGACTGGAGCCATGATTACGGTGTCTTCTTCACCCGCACAGCCAGCTAGTAGGCCAAGAGCAATCGCACACAACGCCGCTTTTGGAAACATCTTCTTCATTCAAAGCGCCTTATTTAGCTAGGTCGTCAAGTTTGATTTGAAGCGTTTGGCTAGCGTCAACAGCTTGCTGTGCTTCTGTGTAAGCACTGTATGCTGCGTCTGTGTCGCCTTTACGAAGTGAGATATCACCACGCAGTTCAGCAACACGGCCTTTCCAAGATTCGTCTGTCATAGCAGCAAGATCAGTCAGTGCTGCGTCAAATTCACCTTGCTCAGCTTTAATACGTGCAACACGGTAAGTAAGTAGTGGCGCAAGTGCCGCGTCCTTAGTTGCCGATTTTGCCCACTCGAGCTGTTCAAGTGCCGCCGCTAGATCGCCTGCTTGTACTTGTACTTTTGCTAGTTGCATAGCAGCAAGTACTGAGTACTCAGCATCTTTGTTTGCGTCGATGAAAGCTTGAATATCAGATTGAGCATCAACACCCTTAACATCAAGAGCTGAAATTACAGAGGTGTAGCTTTCTGAAGCTGCTTCACGCGCTTCAACTACTGAATCTTGGTAATAGCGCCAGCCAAATAGACCACCTAAACCAATAACCGCACCAAAGATTACGGCTTTACCGTTCTCTTTCCACCAATCTTTAATGGCTTCAACTTGTTGCTCTTCGCTATCGTAAAGTTCCACTTCCTGTCCTCTTTAATTCTTTAAACGCCAGCATAGTGCTGACGTTAGTATTCATTATGAGCGTTTGCTCAATGGCTAATTAGATTAGCGCAGCAACTTTCTCTGCAACTTCCGTTTGAGACACGGTTTCTTGCTCGCCGCCAACCAGATCTTTTAGCACAACTGTATTGTCAGCAACTTCGTTCTCACCAAGTACCAGCGCCACAACAGCACCTACTTTGTCAGCACGTTTGAATTGCTTCTTGAAGTTACCACCACCGAAGTGGTTCATTACACGCACGCCTTCAACGGTGTCGCGTAACTGATTCGCTAACTGCATGCCCGCGATCATAGTACCTTCGCCAGCAGCAACTACGTATACATCAACGCTACGACGAACTTCTGTTAGCTCTAGCGTTTCCATCATCAGAACCAGACGCTCTAGACCCATTGCGAAGCCAACTGCATTGGTTGCTTTGCCGCCTAGTTGCTCAACAAGACCATCGTAACGACCGCCGCCACATACTGTACCTTGAGCACCAAGGCTGTCTGTGATCCACTCAAATACGGTGCGGTTGTAGTAATCTAGGCCACGTACTAGACGCTCATTAACTTGGTATTCGATACCAACAGCGTCAAGAAGTTCACACAAACCAGCAAAATGTTGCTTCGATTCTTCACCTAGATATTCAGATAGTCGAGGTGCGTCACCTAAGATAGCTTGAACATCAGGGTTCTTAGTATCAAGTACACGTAGAGGGTTAGTGTGCATGCGACGTTTGCAGTCTTCGTCAAGCACATCAATATGTTGCTCAAGGAAAGCCACTAACGCAGTGCGGTAGCTTACGCGATCTTCTTGAGAACCGATTGAGTTCAGCTCTAGGCGAACGTGCTTATCGATACCTAGCTCACGCCATAGACGTGCTGTCATCATGATAAGTTCTGCGTCAACGTCTGGACCGTCTAGACCAAACACTTCAACACCACATTGGTGGAATTGACGGTAACGACCTTTTTGAGGACGCTCGTGACGGAACATAGGGCCCATGTACCATAGGCGCTGTTCATCACGGTTGATAAGGCTATTTTGAATACATGAACGAACACAACCTGCTGTGCCTTCTGGACGCAGCGTTAGGCTATCGCCATTGCGGTCGTCAAAGGTGTACATCTCTTTAGAAACAACGTCTGTCTCTTCACCAACTGCACGGCTAAATAGGTTTGTTTCTTCAACGATAGGCATACGTACTTCGTTGTAACCGTATGCGCTCACCACGCTTTTAACTGCGCTTTCTACTTTCTGCCACAGTGGTGATTGAGTTGGAAGGCAGTCGTTCATGCCTCGAATTGCTTGGATATTTTTAGCCACAGTATTTATTCCGTAATTTCTCACGACCAGGTGTTAGTGCGAATAGACAATCACACCCCATCGCGTTGTATTAATCTTCTAAGTTTTCTACATCAATGCGATTTGCTTTATCAAGCACTGACGCTTTTGCACGAATCTTAGCTTCAAGTTTGTCGACAAGGTCATCGTTGTCGAAGCGCTCTTTCTGACGCTTACCATCTTCGTAGAAGGCACTCTTACGTGCACTACCAGCTAAACCTAAGTGAGACACTTCAGCTTCACCAGGGCCGTTAACCACACAACCGATGATAGATACGTCCATTGGAGTGATCACGTCTTCTAGGCGCTCTTCAAGGGCATTAACGGTGTTAATAACATCGAACTCTTGACGAGAACAGCTCGGACACGCAATGAAGTTGATGCCACGCGAACGAATGCGCAAAGATTTAAGAATATCAAAGCCAACTTTGATCTCTTCAACCGGATCAGCCGCTAGCGATATACGCAGCGTATCGCCGATACCTTCAGAAAGAAGCATACCTAAACCTACCGCTGACTTCACAGAGCCTGCACGCGCACCACCCGCTTCGGTAATACCAAGGTGGAGAGGTTGATCAATCTGCTTAGCCAGCAAACGGTAAGAACCGACAGCAAGGAATACATCAGAAGCCTTCACGCTGACTTTGAATTGATCAAAGTTCAGACGGTCTAGGATATCTACATGACGCATTGCTGATTCAACAAGCGCTTCTGCTGTAGGTTCTGTGTATTTCTCTTGGATCTCTTTCTCAAGAGAACCGCCGTTAACACCAATACGAATCGGAATATTCATATCACGTGCACAATCAACAACTGAGCGGATACGGCTTTCGTTACCGATGTTACCTGGGTTGATACGCAGACAGTCAACGCCGTATTCCGCCACTTTAAGTGCGATACGGTAGTCGAAGTGAATATCAGCAACCAAAGGAACAGAGACCTGCTGCTTGATTAGCTTAAAGGCTTCAGCTGCATCCATAGTCGGTACAGATACGCGAACGATATCAGCGCCAACTTTTTCCAGAGCTCTAATTTGAGCAACGGTCGCGGCTACATCTGTTGTTCTTGTGTTGGTCATGGATTGCACAGCAATTGGTGCACCATCACCGATCGGCACATCACCCACATAAATACGGGTTGATTTGCGACGAATAATAGGAGATTCGTGTTGCATATTAACTCTAAGGTAAGGTTATTCTAGCTACTTTGCCTGAAGTATACCCAGAAAGGTCGACAGGTTCACTTGCAAATGTCATTGATACGCCTTCTGGCGCACCTAGAATCACTTTATATGGCGCAGTTCCTGATAGATTTAACGACTGACCTGCTTTTTTGATGCCAGTCGACAAGGTTTTACCCGTTGCATCTTTTACTTGGATCCAGCAATCAGCGGTGAACTGCATCACTAGTTCGTTAGCCACAGCTTCAGGAGCCGTGCTAGCTTCAACCGTTTCTGCATTCGCAGCAGCTTCAGCAGTTGGTTCAGTCTCTGTTGTTTGTTGTGCAGAAGTTTCGTCAGCTGGAGTAACAGCATCTGAACTTTCTTCCGCATCGCTTATCGCAGCAAGGCCTTCAGCACCTTCAACAACAGAAGCACCCGCTTCGTTTTGTTCAGCTTCAATCACTTCCAAAGAGGTGAATTCAGGGGCAAGTGATTCTTCTACCGCTAGCTCTTCTGAGCTTTCAGTATTCGCTAAAGATTGAGATAGGGTGTCTTGCTGTTGGTTCTGCCACCACCAAAGTGAGGAGATACCCGCAATGACCGCAAAAATGCTCCAAGTCAGGATCATAATACGGCTGTTGTGCTTCTCGGTTTTGGTCTTACGAGAAAAACTCAGCATTTCTTGCTCTTGATGCTGAGCATCACCGGCATGATGCAGCGCACTCAATACGACTTTTTCGTCAAGATTGACGTATTTCGCGTATGAACGAATATAGCCACGCATAAACGTCGCCACTTGATCTGACTCGAATTGGTTTTCTTCAATTTGTTGGATCAGAGTAACGCGAAGTTTCAAGCGATCAGAAATCTGCTTTTGCGTTAAACCAAGAGATTCTCGTTTGTTCTTAAGCAGCGTTCCCGCTTCCAAAGCTGGAGCTACGTTTTCTTGCGCTTGTGTATCTTGTTCTGTGTTCATAGAGAGTGAACTTCTAAAGTATTATCGCAGGTTGAGGAGAGCGTTTTCTTATTGTCGTTTAAGCTCAATCTAACAACCCACGTTATGTGGAATTTTTCCTGCTATCTAAATCATCAACCCTTAAAGGCGAACATCATTCATTTATTATGGATGACCTTCTCAGGAAGCTAGTTTATCAAGTAGCCAACCTAAATAGACATATTGATGATCAGTAGCAAGCGAGCACTTAAATTAATTTAAGATTAGTTAATCATAAGCTAATGCCATTACAAGGCAAAAACACTTTAAACAAAATTTACCGTCAGCTCATGGTTTTGTCCAAAATTTGACGAAAAATGTAAGAAAGCGTGGGCAAGAAGTCCAAAAAATCAAAAACTGCACCCCAGAAAAGCAACAAGCCAGAAGTAAGACTTCTGGCTTGTTTAGGTTCTAATCGCGTTTTATAGCGCTTTTACTTCAATCACACCACCGGCAATCAAGTTCGCTTCAGAGGCTGCTTTGATCATTTTGGTACGTTTGGTTCTATCAATCACATCACCGACTAACTGACCACACGCGGCATCAATATCATCACCACGAGTCTTACGAACGGTTACTGTGTAGTTGTATTCCATCAGCGTTTTTTGGAAGCGATCAATACGAGAGTTGCTTGGCTTCTTATAAGGCGAACCCGGGTAAGGGTTGAATGGAATCAAGTTGATCTTACAAGGCGTCTCTTTCATTAGCTCTGCAAGTTCACGTGCGTGGTCCATATCATCATTCACATGATCCAATAGCACGTACTCAACCGTTACTTTACCGCGGTTAGCGTTTGAAGATGCAATGTAACGACGAACAGATGCTAGGAAGTCTTGGATATCCCAACGGTCGTTGATCGGCATGATTTGGCTACGTAGTGCATCGTTTGGCGCATGTAGAGAAATAGCCAATGCGACATCGATGTTGTCTGTCATTTGGTCAAGGCCAGAAACAACACCAGAAGTTGATACGGTTACACGACGCTTAGACAGTGCGAAACCTAGATCATCAAGCATGATTTCTAATGATGGCATTAGGTTCTTCATGTTCAATAGAGGCTCGCCCATACCCATCATTACAACGTTAGTAATTGGACGACGACCGGTTTCTTTTTCTAGGCCGATTTCGCGAGATGCACGCCAGATTTGGCCAACAATCTCTGAAACTTTTAGGTTACGGTTGAAGCCTTGTTGAGCTGTAGAACAGAACTTACATTCAAGTGCACAACCAACCTGTGAAGATACACATAGCGTCGCACGGTCACCATCTGGGATGTATACCGTTTCAACGTCTTGGTCGCCAACGCTCATCGCCCATTTAATTGTGCCATCTGAAGAGTGTTGAGCTTCAGAAACAACAGGTGCAACAATCTCACAGCGACGTTGAAGTTTCTCACGTAACTTTTTGTTGATGTTATTCATTTGTTCGAAGTCATCGACACCGAAGTGATAAATCCACTTCATCACTTGCTCTGCTCGAAACGCTTTCTCATTCAGTTCTTCTGTGAAAAATTTACGAAGACCTTTACGATCAAAATCGAGTAGATTGACTTTAGCTGTGGTCATGATGCCTCTCAATGACGGAACAATAATTAAGGGCGCGAATTGTACAGGCTTTACGCAACTTCAACAAGCATTGTAAAACCCTGTGTTTATTAAGACATTCAAACTTAAGCGATTAAAATTTGAACAATTGTATTTATCGGCCTGAGATTACCCAATTTAAACAAAGATTCCCGATTACACTCCTTCGTCGCTTTCGGGAATGACGTAAATAATCACCAATTGCTCGATAATATTTACCACGAGATGGTTGCTCCAAAGTTCCCCGTCATTCCAGAACTGAGGAACGAAGTATCTGGAATCTCCAATAACAAAAACAGATTCCCGATTACGCTCCTTCGTCGCTTTCGAGAATGACGACTAAATTGATTATCGAGAGCGTAAAATCCACTTACAAAAAAGGCCTCACCGAAGTGAAGCCTTTAGAATCATTTGCTGTGCCGATTATTGAGCTGGGCGTGGGCAAATTTCAGATTCTGGGAAGAAGAATTCGATTTCGCGAGCTGCAGACTCAGGGCTGTCGCTGCCGTGTACTGAGTTGTAACGCATGCTGATTGCGTAGTCAGCACGGATAGTGCCACATGCCGCTTCTTCTGGGTTTGTTTTACCCATAAGCTCACGGTAACGAGCGATAGCGTTTTCGCCTTCAAGCACTTGAACCATGATAGGACCAGAAGTCATAAACTCTTTAAGAGCCGGGAAGAACTCTTTGCCTTCGTGTTCAGCGTAGAAGCCACTCGCTTGCTCTTCAGTAAGACGAACCATTTTAGCAGCAATAATTTCTAGGCCTGCTTTTTCGATACGGTGGTAGATTTCACCAACAAGGTTACGCTTAACTGCATCCGGCTTAACAATTGAGAACGTTCTTTCTAGAGCCATAGGGATTCCTTCACTTCATTTTTTTGTTATTAAATACTGAAATTACTGAGATCTTTCGATCTGAGCTTTATGAATGAGCGGCACAAAATACCGCTCACCCTTATTATTATTTTGCTTGGTCGATAAGAAGACGAGCCAGTGTGCGAACGCCCATACCCGTTGCGCCTGCCGCCCACTTGTCACTTGCTGACTTACGGTAAGTACCCGCGCAATCCATATGAATCCAACCTTTTTTGTAATCATCTACAAAGTAAGAAAGGAATGCCGCTGCTGTACTTGCACCCGGTGTGTAATCGCCTGTGCTGATGTTTGAAAGATCAGCAAAGTTTGAAGGCAACATACCACGGTGGAAATCAGCAAGAGGCAGTGGCCATAAGCCTTCTTTCTCTTGGTTTGCCGCTGTTAGCGCTTGGTGAGACAACTCATCATCGAAGCTTAATAGTGCGTGGTAGTCGTTACCTAATGCGTTTTTAGCCGCGCCTGTTAGCGTTGCACAGTCGATGATCAGCTCAGGGCTTTGTGCACTTGCGTACATCAGGCCATCAGCTAGCACTAAGCGACCTTCCGCATCAGTGTTCATGATCTCAACTGTTTTACCGTTTTTGTAGGTAATGATATCGCCAAGCTTCAATGCGCGACCAGAGATCATGTTCTCTGCGCAACATAGAATAAGCTTGATGCGCTTGTTAAGACCGCGTTCAATCGCAAGACCTAAACCACCAGTAATCGTTGCTGCGCCACCCATGTCAGCTTTCATCGCTGTCATGAATTGGCCTGGCTTGATACTGTAACCGCCCGAATCGAACGTAATACCTTTACCGACTAAACAAGCAAATACAGGTGCGTTTTCATCGCCTGTTGGGTTGAAGTCCAGTTGCAGCATTGCTGATGTACGCTCAGAGCCACGGCCGACCGCGTAGATGCCTTCCCAACCTTCGGTTAGTAGATCCTTGTCTTTAACAATCTTCGCTTTAACAGTGCCCGCTGGTGCCACTGACTTGATGTATTCTGCAGCCATTGTCGCAAGTTGACGAGGTGCCACTTCTTCAGCGGTTTTATTGATAATGTCACGCGTCCAGTCAGTTGCGCGAATACGAGCTTCAAGCTCAGTTTGATCGGCTTCTGAAAGTGCATCCCATTCCAATGCATTCTTTTTCTTTGGTCCACGGTAGCCTTGGTAGAAAGCCCAAACGCTTTCTAGAACCCAACCTTCACCACGAAGTGAAACGAATGCGATACCTTGTCCGTCAAGCGTACGACCCGCACGTTGAACTGCGCCTAGATCGTGGCCTTCACCAATGTGAATTGTCGCTCCCGCTTCTGAGAACGATAAAATAGCTCTTGCTCCCCACTGAGGCTGGGCAGCTTCTTGACTTAAAAATACTGGCATCTGTGTAGACATGATTTCTCCTTGTCATGAACCACTTCGAGAGTGTGATTCTGATTATTTTTTATTAGCTCACTGATGTTAGCATTATGTAGGAGGAAAATGTCATTTTGATAAAAAAACGGACCATAAGGTCCGCTTTTTTTAGTAAGAATTGTTAACTTGGCTGCGTTTTATATTGGACTGATGCCAACCCGCGACCAAATCATCAGATAAGAGGATTAATCCATCTCATCCATCCAGCACAAAATAATAGCCTCTAAGATTTTCTCATTCGAGTGGTTAGGCTCGTCGTCGAACTCTTCAAGGTCTAGCACCCATTGATGCAGATCGGTAAAACGTACCGTTTTAGGATCAGTATCAGGGTACAAATCACATAGCTCAATTGCGATATCTCGCGAATCAATCCACTTCAAGCTCATAACACTTCCTTATATTTATCAGCGACGCTTGGTCACCTTTATGATCTATATTCTAGGCCAGTTTTCTTAGTATGTTTGTCTAAGCAATAACTCTCTCAGTCATCGCTGTATTAGCCATGACTGAGAACAGGTTCTTAATGGTCTTCAGAAGCCAGGTTCAACGTGTACTTTGGAATCTCTACAACAAGATCCGTATCAGCCACTTTAGCTTGGCAACCCAAGCGAGATTCCATCTCTAAGCCCCATGCTTTATCTAGCATGTCGTCTTCTAGATCATCACTCTCTTCTAAAGAATCAAAACCTTCACGAATCACAACGTGACATGTTGTACATGCGCACGATTTCTCACATGCGTGTTCAATACCAATACCGGCCTTCAGTGCAACATCAAGAACCGTCTCACCAGTTTTTGCTTCTAAAACAGCGCCTTCTGGACATAGATCTTCGTGAGGTAAAACAATAATCTTTGGCATGTTTATCTATTCTCTAACTATTAAATATTATCGACTGACTGACCTGACAGTGCAGCACGAATTGATTTATCCATACGACGAGAAGCAAAGTCTTGGCTCGCTTTGTCGGTATTCTTAATTTCTAGTTCAATAGCATCAGCGTTGTCGCCATTACGCACTTCAATCAGTGCTTCAATCGCTTGAACAAGTTGTTGTTTGCCTTGCTCATCAAGTAGCTCGTCACCGTCGGCTTGCATTGCAGCGATAAGGCCTTCGATAACGCGATCCGCTTCTACGCGTTGCTCAGCAAGAGCACGCGCTTGCATGTCTTCTTTTGCAAACGTCATCGAATCTTTCAGCATGCTAGCCACTTCGTTGTCGCTTAGACCGTAAGAAGGCTTAACTTGGATTTCAGCTTGAACGCCAGTGCTCTTCTCCATTGCGGTAACCGATAGCAGGCCATCAGCATCCACTTGGTAAGTAACACGAATATGAGCAGCACCTGCAGTCATCGGCGGGATGCCTTTCAGAGCAAATCGAGCCAGTGAACGACAGTCATCAACCATCTCACGCTCGCCTTGCACGGTGTGTACTGTCATTGCAGTTTGACCGTCTTTGAACGTGGTAAATTCTTGTGCGCGAGCAACAGGGATCGTGGTGTTACGAGGGATGATCTTTTCGACTAAGCCACCCATGGTTTCGATACCCAGTGACAGAGGGATAACATCCAATAGCAGCATCTCAGAGTCAGGCTTGTTGCCAACTAAGATATCCGCTTGAATCGATGCGCCAATCGCAACCACTTCATCAGGGTTAATACTGGTTAATGGAGTACGACCAAAGAAGCCACCGACCATTTCACGAACAAGTAAGGTACGAGTTGAACCACCTACCATCACGACTTCTAGTACTTCATCCGCGTCAACTTCCGCATCTTTCAGTGCTCGGCGGCACGAAAGCAGCGTTTTCTTAACTAGTGGCTTGATGATCTCTTCGAACTCTTCACGAGTTAAAGAGCCAGACCAACCTAGTGCTTCAACATTAACGCTTTCAGCTTCAGATAAGCCAATCTTCGCTTCTGTTGCTGCGTCTAGAAGAATACGGTTCTGTTCTGCTGTCAGCTCTAACAAGCCCATTTGCTCTTGGAAATGATCCGCAACTAAATGGTCAAAGTCATCGCCGCCTAATGCAGAGTCACCACCGGTTGCTAAAACTTCGAAGACACCTTTAGACAGGCGTAGGATAGAGATATCAAACGTACCACCGCCTAAGTCATAAACAGCGATTACCCCTTCTTTACCTGAATCCAAGCCATAAGCAATCGCGGCTGCAGTGGGTTCATTAAGAAGACGTAACACATGAAGACCAGCAAGTTGCGCTGCGTCTTTGGTACCTGCACGTTGTGCATCATCAAAGTACGCAGGGACGGTAATCACGGCACCAGCCAATTCACCACCTAACGTCGACTCAGCACGTTGACCGAGTGCACGAAGAATATCTGCAGATACTTGAATTGGGTTCTTATTTCCTTGCGCTGTGTTAATCACAGGCAGGCCATTATCACTTTCTTCAAACTGATATGGCAGAGATGGGTATCGCTGTTGAATATCTGACAGTGAACGACCGATTAATCGCTTAACTGAGATAATGGTATTTTTAGGATCAGTTTGTGCATTTACACGCGCTTCATCACCAGTGGTGTACGACTCTGACTGATAGTGAACAACGGAAGGGAGAATACTGCGACCTTGTTGATCAACAAGCGTGCTTGCCTCACCACTGCGCACTGACGCAACCAATGAGTTTGTTGTACCTAAATCAATACCCACTGCAAGCTTGTGCTGGTGAGGAGCGGCGCTTTGCCCTGGTTCTGCAATCTGAAGTAGTGCCATGGATGTGTCCTTGTTATACGAACTAGCCGATCAAACGATCTTCAACTAACTCGATTTCATTCTTTAATTTTGCAATAAACTTAAGCTTTCTTACTCGGTCTGCAGCTTCTAACCAAGCTTCGCTGTCGAGTTCTTGTTGGATAGCGCTTAATTGTTGTTTATACATTTTGCTAACCTTTCCTTCAAATGCAAACAAAGCATCTTCAGGATCAGAACTGTCGGCGATATCTTCCAGCTCTTCACGCAATTCCATTTGCTCCATCAGGAACATAGGATCTTGCATAGTCTGCTGCTCACCACGAATATCCTCACCATGTTGAACTAACAGGTATTCAGCGCGGCTGACTGGATTTTTCAACACCTGGTACGCATCATTGATTTGCGCAGCTTTTTGCACAGCCAGCAAGCGATCTCGCTCAGAAGCCGTGGCAAATTTATCAGGGTGGAATTGGCGTTGCAGATCTCTAAACTGAGAAGAAAGAAGGCTACCATCCAGTTGAAACTGAAGTGGTAGCCCAAATAATTCGAAATGATTCATGTAACGGTGGTCCTAAGTTTAGGCTCTTTACTTAGAGCCTAATTTTATTCTTCGCTCATTATAAACGCTCAACGATTGAGGCGTTTATACATTGAAGCTCTCACCACAACCACATTCGCCTTTCGCGTTAGGGTTGTTGAATTCAAAACCTTCGTTTAGGCCTTCTTTTACGTAATCAAGCTCAGTACCGTCTAGGTAAACTAGGCTCTTTGGATCAATGATGACCTTAACACCTGAATGCTCGAACACTTCGTCTTCTTCGTTGAGCTCGTCAACGAATTCCAGTACATACGCCATACCCGAACAGCCAGTAGTTTTTACCGCTAAGCGCAACCCGATACCTTTACCTCGGTTATCTAGGAAAGCTTGAACTCGGCTTGCTGCCGTATCTGTCATGGTGATGGCCATACTACAACCTTGTGTTTTATATAAATTGAGAACTCAGGGGGAGCACAAAGGGTGCTCCCAAATATTACTTTTTTGAAGTGATTACGTTGTAGAAACGATTAGTGCTTCTTTTTGTAATCCGCAACCGCTGCTTTGATTGCATCTTCAGCAAGAATTGAACAGTGAACTTTCACTGGTGGCAACTCTAGCTCTTCTGCGATTTCAGAGTTTTTAATAGCAGCTGCTTCATCAATACTTTTACCTTTAACCCACTCAGTGACTAGTGAGCTAGAAGCGATTGCGCTACCGCAACCGTAAGTCTTGAATTTTGCGTCTTCAATAATACCTTCTGCAGATACTTTGATTTGCAGTTTCATTACGTCACCACAAGCTGGTGCGCCAACCATGCCGCTACCTACACTTGGATCTTCTTTATCAAACGAACCTACGTTACGTGGGTTTTCGTAGTGATCAATTACTTTTTCGCTATATGCCATGATAGTTACCTCGAATCCTCTATTTCCGTGAGATTAGTGATGAGCCCACTCAACAGTGTTCAAATCAATCCCTTCTTTATACATATCCCATAGAGGAGACATGTCGCGTAATTTATTTACTGCTACACGGATTTGTGCAATCGCGTAGTCGATTTCTTCTTCCGTAGTGAAACGGCCGAATGAAAAACGTACTGAGCTGTGTGCCAGTTCATCGTTTAAGCCAAGAGCGCGTAAAACGTATGAAGGCTCAAGACTCGCTGATGTACATGCAGAACCTGATGATACCGCTAAGTCTTTTAAAGACATAAGCAGAGATTCACCTTCAACGAAAGCAAAGCTCACGTTTAGGTTATGTGGTACACGTTGATCTAAGTCGCCATTTACCGTTACTGCTTCTAGATCTTGAACCCCTTTCAATAGACGCTCGCGAAGTGCTAGTGCGTGGTCATAATCTTTCTGCATGTCTTGTTTAGCGACAGCAAAAGCTTCACCCATACCCACGATTTGGTGAGTAGCAAGCGTACCAGAACGGAAACCACGTTCGTGACCTCCACCGTGCATCTGTGCTTCAAGACGAATACGTGGCTTACGACGAACGTACAAAGCACCAATGCCTTTAGGGCCGTATGCTTTGTGTGCAGAAAGAGAGATAAGGTCAACTTTCATCTCTTTTACATCTAGTGGGATTTTACCCGCAGACTGAGCCGCATCAACGTGGAAGATGATCTTGCGTGAACGACATAATTCGCCGATTGCAGAGATATCTTGGATTACACCAATCTCGTTGTTTACGTGCATGATAGAAACAAGAACCGTATCTTCACGCATTGCTGCTTGTAGCTTGTCTAAATCAATGATGCCGTTTGCTTCAGGCTCAAGGTAAGTCACCTCAAAACCTTCACGCTCTAGTTGGCGACATGGATCAAGAACCGCTTTATGTTCTGTTTTACACGTGATTACGTGCTTACCTTTCTTCTCGTAAAAGTGCGCTGCACCTTTGATAGCAAGGTTGTCTGACTCTGTAGCACCTGACGTGAAAACAATCTCACGTGGGTCTGCATTTAGTAGATCGGCAATTTGCTCACGAGCATTATCTACTGATTCTTCTGCCTGCCAGCCGTAACGGTGTGAACGAGATGCAGGGTTACCGAAGTTACCGTCCATCGTCATGCACTGAACCATTTTTTCAGCAACACGTGGATCGACTGGGCATGTAGCTGAATAGTCAAAGTAAATAGGCAGTTTCATTTTCTACTCCAATGTAAAAACTGACCGCTAAGAGCGGGCATTAACACCGTGAGGTGCTGCACTAATCGTTGTAGTGCTCGTATTTTTATGTGCAAAACCATTATTAACCGCAAGATCGATATCTTGACGATCAGAAATCTCTAAAACTTCGTTATCTTTCATTAGCTCACCGAGCGTAATGTCATTTAAGAAGCTGCTGATTCGGGAGCTTAAATCACGCCAAAGAGTGTGAGTTAAACAACGACTACCACCTTGGCAATCTGCTCGACCGTGACACTTAGTTGCATCAACTGATTCGTCTACTGCAGCAATTACAGTTCCGACAGCGATGTCGCTCGCTTCAGCACCTAAACGGTAACCACCGCCAGGACCACGAACACTAGCAACTAAGCCAGCTTTACGTAACTTAGAAAATAGCTGTTCTAAGTAAGATAATGAGATGCCCTGTCGCTCTGAAATATCAGCCAGAGGAACTGGGCTTTTTTGCGAATGCAGTGCTACATCTAGCATAGCTGTTACCGCATATCTTCCTTTAGATGTAAGTTTCATATCACACCGAATCCACATTGTTTATGTGGTTGGAATCTTCCCATACCTGACTAAATTGGTCAAGTATTTAGTTGACTATTTTAGTCAAGTATTCACCCTTAGGGTTTGTGTGGTTTTTATTTGTCGTTTTTGCTCTTCTCAATTGAAGTCAAAATGCCGCGTAGAGTGTTGATCTCTTGCAACTCTGGACGAGCTCGACTGAACAGACGACGTAGTTTATTCATCACCTGACCTGGCTTATCCTTAGAGATAAATTGGGTATCAATGATCACTTTTTCAAGGTGCTCATAGAACATTTCTAGTTCTTCGTGACGAGGGTACTCATCTTGTTGCTGTGGCTGATATTGGCTAGCGACCATATCAAGGTGAGCTACACGCACTTCGTAGCTCAGAGTCTGCACTGCCATTGCTAGGTTTAGCGAGCTGTATTCAGGGTTAGCTGGGATACATACATGGAAGTGGCACTTCTGAAGCTCATCGTTAGTCAAGCCAGTACGTTCACGGCCGAACACTAATGCGACTGGGTGCTTTTGACCTTCAATCGCAAACTTTTGTCCACACTCACGAGGCTCAAGCATTGGCCATTCAAGCGTACGTGAACGTGCACTCGAACCAACCACCAAACCACAGTCTTTTACGGCTTCGTCTAATGTAGAAACGATAGTCGCGTTTTCTGCGATGTCACCTGCACCCGCAGCCAGTGCTAAGGTCTGCTCGTCAACTTCACATTGAGGGTCTACAAGAACTAATTGACTCAAACCCATCACTTTCATTGCGCGAGCTGCTGATCCGATATTTCCCGAATGAGACGTACCAACCAGAACGACTTTTACATTGTCTAACATGCTATATGACACCACTTTAAAAATAATCGCGAGATATTAACACATAGCAAAGTAAAATGGTCAGACCCTTCGCGTAATGTGAAACCAAGAGTTCAAAAAATAACCACTTCCCTTTTGGTAAAACTTTGGTATACTCGCCGCCGCTTTAAATTGTTCTTTAACATCTTGTGGGAAAAACCATATGCATCCAATGCTAAACATTGCGATACGCGCTGCGCGTAAAGCTGGCAACCATATTGCTAAATCTCTAGAAACAACTGATAAGATCGAATCGTCTCTAAAAGGTAACAACGATTACGTTACTAACATTGCTCAAGAAGCTGAGTACATGATCATTGAGACAATCAAAGCATCTTACCCAGAGCACAGCATTATTTCTGAAGAGAAAGGCCTGACTGAAGGTAAAGACTCTGATGTACAATGGATCGTTGACCCACTGGATGGCACCAACAACTTTGTAAAAGGTTTCCCTCACTTCTCTGTATCTATCGCTGTTCGCATGAACGGTCGTACAGAAGTTGCTTGTGTTTATGACCCAATGCTAAACGAGCTATTCACAGCTCAACGTGGCGCTGGCGCTCAACTTAACAACGCTCGTATGCGTGTTACTCAACTAAAAGACCTTCAAGGTACTGTTCTAGCGACTGGTTTCCCATTCAAGCAAAAACAACACTCTGAATCTTTCATGAAGATCATCTCTGGTCTATTCATCGACTGTGCTGATTTCCGTCGTACAGGTTCTCCTGCTCTTGACCTATGTTACCTAGCAGCTGGCCGTGTTGATGGTTACCTAGAACTTGGCCTTAAGCCATGGGATCTAGCAGCTGGCGATCTAATCGCTCGTGAAGCTGGTGCTATCATGACTGACTTTGCTGGCGGTACTGATTACATGACTTCTGGTAATGTTGTTGCTTCAAGCGCACGTGGTGTTAAGTCTATTCTTAAGCACGTTCGTGAGAACGCTAACGAAGGTATGCTGAAGTAATTCAGACCTTACGTTAACGCTCCCTATTTTAAGGGCGCATAAAAATTCCAAAGCCTCGCTATATAGCTATAGCGAGGCTTTTTTGTATCTGCGATACGAGATACGAGATACGAGATACGAGATACGAGATACGAGATACGAGATACG